>JANYCO010000665.1 GCA_025360235.1 Cytophagales bacterium | reverse complement strand
TATCATAGACAAGAGAAGGTCCGCCACTACCTGTTGAAGATCCAGATCCAGTTGGAGTGTACTTTGTAGGCAAAGACAATCCAAAAACAACTTCTTTGCCATAAAGATCGTCACCCTCAATCTTGTCGAAACCATACATATAATTATGTTCTGGATTTGGTTGTAAAGCATAGTTATTTATTTGGACTGTCCCGCCACTAATAGCATTCCCACCCTTGTCTACGAAAGTCCCACCAATCTGTGCAGTCAATATTGAATGCTCAGGATTTATTTGGGTTGTAGTATAGGATTTGATTCCAAAGGAGCCATCAGAATGTGTACTTAGAATCTTGAAGTAGGAAAGTATAGCATCCGGTTGAGGTAAATCTTTTCCGAGATCATTAATAACATCTGCGTTTGTTTTTCGGCAGCTGTTAAAAATCATCGGTAGTATCATCAGTATCAAAAGCACCGTGGCAATTGATAGGTTTAAAATATTTTTCTTTTTCATAATAAAGTTATATTGGTTAAGTTAATTAACAACTACTGGTATATGAATACAGTAAATATGCGTTAGTAAACGTATCTGTGTTTCCGAAAGTACCTGAATAGGTATAATAAGGTCTTCCTGAAGCACCGTTATGACAACTATTGCATGCTTCATAAAACTCTACAGTATACCCACATACAACCCCACTCGGAGCCTGTATATCTACCGCACGTTGGCTACTTCCCCAAGGAGATACCATATGAAAAGTAGTTGTTACCCCACTTAAACAATTAGTTGGAATACTTGGTGCAATTGTTATTACACAATAATATGCTGAGGAAACTCCTGGGGTAGCCGATCCAAAAAATATTGCTGGATCGCTGGGATAGTCAGGAAACGTACAAGTTCGGTATGGATCATTTGAGGCATCAAATGTCAAATTAATTTTTACCGTTCGAAGCGTAATGGTAGGACAGCCACAACCAGCAGGTGGATCAGACTTTTTACCTCCCTGCTGACAAGGATCATTTGTAAAAGTAGGTCCTTTATCACTTAACCCTAAAATAGGAGCTAGTAATAAAAACAACACGCAGCAATAAAGCGTTTTAAGTTTCATAAACAAAGTTTAATGATTAAAAAAATAAAGGGTATGCGCAACGATTTGAGGAATAAGTAAAATATAAAAAAATTAAAAAAAGGCATAAGTATAACCCAATGCTGTGGGGGTCAGCATGTTAGGTAGTTACACAAGTTTTAAAACAAATAAAATAAACACATTTCGTGTTTATTAGATGCGGAGGGGGGAGTTACTTACTTGATGTTCCTTTAAAAGGACATGACAAATGTTATCATTTATTATTTTATATGCAATAGATACAACAAAAATTAATAATATTTTAATGTAGCCATTTTAAAAACAACTTATCTGGTTAGCTTGCAAAATCCGATTTAATTGACTCCCTTGTTCCGGATTTGATGTTACAGACCTTACCGGTTTGAACTGACCATAGTAACATGCCGGGGGCAAATGGAAATTTTATGAACGACTTTGGAACGTATGATCAAGAACAGCTTTTATAGTCCATGCATAAAGAGAGCAAGGTTTATTTACGTAACTTGAGAAAGTGA
Organism: Cytophagales bacterium; assembly: GCA_025360235.1. Lineage (GTDB taxonomy): Bacteria > Bacteroidota > Bacteroidia > Cytophagales > Cytophagaceae > JANYCO01. The sequence continues at coordinate 4,477 of JANYCO010000665.1, read as the reverse complement.
TTATCCGGCATATGTGTGACTGTAAAATTATGCATGAATCATGGGATTTGTTATACATGAGTCCGCGGAAAGTTTAAAATCATAGAGCAAGGATATATCAGAAGATGGGCGTTAAAACACAGGCTGAAGTGGCGGTTTATGCAATAAAGCACAATTTATTTTTCTTAGATGATGAATAAACAACTACCAAACATGAAAAACGTACTCATTGCTTTAAGAGGAGTTGGCAACAGTGGCAAAACGCAGACTTTACGACAGCTATACAATCATCTGCAATCCAAAAAATATAATATCGAACAGGTCTTTTTTGATAACCTGCGCCTTGATGGCAAAGGCGATTTTGGAGTGTTGATTCAGATTAATGGAGTTATGGTAGGACTGACAAGCATCGGCGACACATACTATGATGTTTCTAAAAACCTAATAAGGTTCGCCGACAATAAGGCTGCTATTTGTATTTGCGCCTGCCGGACCTTTGATGTAAAGGGATTAGGTACTAATCATGCTATAGAAGAATTTGCAAAAAGAAAAAAGTCTATTGTTGAGTTTTATGAGAAAAAATGCACCAATAGCCCTTCTTTACAGGCAGACATCAATTCAATTGATTGTAGGACAATTCTTGATGCGTTAATAAGTCGTTGTTAAACCTTTTGCTCAAACTTATATTTTTTATTCATGGAATAGTATAATAAATTATTGTAGTATAAAATGCATCAGAAAACGGGCGTAATAAAAAGCAGACTTGTTTCTACTTACTATTATATTAATCCAGACTTGCTGCAATAATCAATCGAAGTAACTTGATATAAAACGCTTTTTAAACTATATTACTGAAGAAATTTTACCATCATGACGGCCGAAAACCACATTTTAGTAATAGGAATAGACTCATACAGTACTCCAAATTATCCGACTTTATACAATGCCGAAAATGATGCTTTGAAAGTTCAGAAACTGCTACAAGAGGTTTATAATTTTATCCCAGTTTGCGATCCAATCATTAATGAAGATGCTACAAATGACAACATTTTGGCTGCAATTGAACGCTTAAGGATAAAATGCGCCAAAAATGATAATGTCATCTTATTTTTTGCCGGTCATGGCCAAGCTGGTAGTGGCGCATGGGTGCCAATAGATGCTCAGAGGCAGGCTACCAGAGTAATTCATGACTATGTTATAGCCGGTCAATTGCAGACATTCATTGGAAAGCATATCCTGGTTATATCCGCATCCTGTTACTCAGGGGTGATGTTTGAAGTGAACAGATCAACGTTAATAGATAACTACATCGAATTAGACTCAAAAAGATCAAGATGGTTATTTTTTGCAGGGATAAATACAATTGGTGATGGCACTTATGGCCTAGGGAGTTTGTTTACTTCAAAGATTTGCGAGTTTATCGACTTGAATAAAGATCGCATTTTTTCTGCAGGGGACATATTTGAGTTCGTAACAAATGCTCATTTTGTAGTCAACCGCGATTTACCCGGATCAAAATTTATTCCTGGTAAAGATCATGAAAATGGGCAAATGGTCTTTAGACCTCTTCAAAACGCAACATCTGAAAAGTTGCGATCCCCATCACCTAAACCATTTTTTATAATATCTGGATTAATGACATTAGCGTATTATATACGCAGGAAGCTAACACGGAATGGAAAACAACACTCAACTACGGATTTCATTTTCGGCGTAGAAAGGGAGTCTAAAACCTTAAAAGAAATTATTTCGGAGCAAAGGAAAGTAGTGATATTAGGCAGTGCCGGATCAGGAAAGTCTGTTGAATTAGTCCAGTTGGCTAAAGATCTTCAAAATGATGAATCCCCATATGTTCCTATTTACAAACGATTTAATACATATATCGAAGAAAAAATAGAAGACTATTTGCCACTCGGCTGGAATAAAGTGATAATCTCTTCTTTAGTTCTTTTACTTGACGGGCTTGATGAAATTCAAGCAGAGCATTTTAATACAGGCATTAGAAATATAAATGCTTTCAGTTCAAAAAATCCACTGATAAGAATAATAATTTCCTGTAGAAGCAGCTTTTACGAATTACCGCAGAACAATTTCCAGGGTTCTTTGGATGGTTATGAAATTTATCATTTGAATGACATAACCAATGAAGAAATTATTAGATACTCCGAAGATCAGGCATCCATTGATGGTGAGGCATTTATGAAATCTGTTAATGAAGCCAATTTGAATGGCCTTATTCAAAAACCATATTTTTTAGATAAAATAATCAGCTATTATATTGATCATGGAACATTAAAAAATAAAAGGGCAGCGATTATGGAAGAAGCCCTGGAAAAAAGTTACTGGGCTAACAAGGAACATTTCAAAACAACTGGTCTTATTCCACGCAAAAAACAGGCGTTTGAAATGGTAGAACGAATTTCATTCGTCATGGAAATAATGGGTAGGAACTATATCACAGATTCAGAGTTGTCCAGACTTTTTGAAAATACTGATCAATTGGCTAACTGTAATTATTTACCAGGATTTAAGCGAGATACCGAAAAAGAGCAATGGATGTTTGAGCACAACAATATCCAGGAATATCTTGCATCGAACATCCTTGCTAAAGAGTCGCTGGATAAAATTATAAATATCATTAGTAAAAAGGTTGGTGGCAGAGACAAAATAAAAACATCCTGGATCAATACTTTATCGTTCTTAATTTCAATTGGCACAAGCGAGGTTATTGATCCGTTACTAGCTTGGATTATAGTTAACGATCCAGAAGTGTTGATCCGGTTTGAATCTGGCAGGTTAACGAGAGCTCAGCGTATCGTGGTGTTTAAGGAAATTTTTGAAAACTATACCAGCAAACAGATTTGGGTAATTTCAAACAAATTTTCCATCGATGAACTTTCTAAATTCGGAAATTTGTCCGAGATAATCGACTACTTGATTTCAGTTGTTGAAGACAGCAACAAAACCAGGATTGTCAAACTTAATGCAATACATATTCTTGACAATTTCAACTTAATTGAGTACCCCGGATACAATGAAAGAGTAAAGACTGCTTTGCTTGCTTTTATTGAATTGTTAAATGAACAAGTAAATCCGAAAGATTTTTATGGAATACAAAGTGTATTAAGATCAATGGCTGCATTAGACATTACTGATAAAAGTACTATAGACTGGGCTGTTAGTAAATACAAGAAAAGCAAAAACCAACACATTCGTTCCGGATTATATTACCTGGTCAACCATTCAGATTACATTAATGAAAATTTTGATATTTATTTACAAGGCTTAGACCTTGCCAGTATTGAGGGGGCAGAGGATGACCGCGAGGAAATTAATATTATGGACGAAACATTTCATTTGAAAAGAGGCCTTGAAAAAGTTACTAATTCTGACGGGTTGATCGCTATAATGAAATATTTTTCTGATCCGCACCGTCTCAGAGGATTTTATATTAGTGATTTTAAAGAGTTAATAGTTTTCTACGTTGAAAATGCAATACGTGTGTATGAAACTGATACACGTATTTTTCAAACAGTTATAGATTTTTTAAAGAGTACCACACTTCAATACGATCGACAGGTATCAAAACTACTGATGCCATTTTTCGAAAAAACAAATACAAAATGGCAGGCCATCAATTATTTCTGGCAAAGGTTTGACGACACTGAAACTTATAAGTTATCGGAATATATAGAACACTTCATTGATGATAACACAATCCAGAATTTTAAAGAGGCCATAAGTACTAAACGATATGTACCAATGGACTTAGTGAAGCTTTATGAGATCTTGATCTGGAAGCAGTATAGTGTCCCAGCTTTTAGCGAACTCATTGAAGACATTGAAACGTTTTCGATAAGCTCTAATATTGAGCTTCCTGCAAAACCCGTTCAACAAGACTGGGATCGACTCAATAAATTGCGAATTCAAAAGTCATTTGATCTATTGTTTAGTAATTTAGCATTTCAAAATGAAATCGAAAATATATTTTCCGCTCTGGATAGGCCAGAACTTTATGATGATGATTTGTATGGTTACAGATCAGAAGTATATAAAAATCCAGAAGAAAGTTTTGTTTTATCAGCACTGGAACTTTTAAGAGAGCATACCTTGGGTGGCAGGTCTATCACACTTCCGGACGTTATGGAGTACCTTAAAAATGATGAATGGTTTTCACATTTTCAGATAGAAAAGGTATATGAGTATCTTCACGGCAACAATAGTGCATTAATCACAACTACAAATAATCAACAAGAAACTATCAGGGTTTGGTGTCAAACTAAGCAAATGAACGACCATACTTTATGGTTTTTCCTGCAAAAATTCAAACCCTTGCTTGCTGAGGAAAAGCTTCTTAATCTCACGTTATACTTTGACTATACATCACATGCCTCCATAGAAGGACTCAATAATTACGATATACTAGAAGAATATGTTTTGGCAGCAAAAGTTAGGGCGCGTATAACTGAAAACATTATAAATGGGGTTTCAGATTATC
>JANYCO010000067.1 GCA_025360235.1 Cytophagales bacterium | reverse complement strand
CTTTCGTATTAACTTTGAGGAAGATTTCTGTCTTATGTTTAAACTCTATGGAAGCCGCTCCAATTTGATTCTTTTTCACCAAGATACTTGTCTGGATATTCTAAATAAAAACCTTGAACCAGACAGAGAAATAAATCTGCTTAAAGTGCACAAAATTATTCAACAAGATTTTGAACATTTTATAACAGAAAAAGAAGATATCAGAAAATTATTCCCCGCCTTTGACAAGGAAATTTTACATCAGTTGAATTTAATGAATTATTCTCAACTAGACAGCAATGGCAAATGGGAAGCGATTCAACAGATATTAAAGATTCTGAACCGAAAGAAATTTTTACTTGGAGAAACAAGTAATGGTGTTAAACTTAGTTTTTGGGGAGAGGGTAAAATACTAGTTAGTACAGCATCGGCAATTGAAGCTTGCAACTATTATGATCGTTACTTTGGCCAAGCTTTTTACTTTCAGAAAGAAAAACAGGACGTTTTAAATTATCTGACACAAAAGAAAAAGAAAATCGATTCCTACCTGACAACCATTGAACAAAAGCTAAAAGAACTAAAAGAACAAACTCCATACGATGAGATAGCAAATATTTTAATGGCAAACCTACATCAAATCCCAAAAAATACGAACACTGTTGAGCTTCTCAATTTTTATACAGAGAAACCCATTAAAATAAAAATAAAGAAGGAACTGACTCCACAGAAAAATGCTGAAAATTATTACAGGAAATATAAGAATCAAAAAATAGAACTCGCAGAAATAGAAAAAACAATTTCAAGCAAAAATTCAGAAGGTGAATTGCTCGCAAAACAATTTAGTTTTATTGAAATTTGCCAGGAATTACGAACACTTAGAAAATATAAAAAAGAAAATAATCTTCTTGAAGAAAAGGTAAAAAAAGACAAAGAACAGGAAAGTTTGTTCCGCCGTTTTGAGATTGAGGGATTTGAAATTTTAGTTGGGAAGAGTGCCAAGAACAATGATCTACTTACTCAAAAACATTCTTTCAAGGAAGACTTATGGCTGCATGCCAGAGATGTAGCGGGTTCCCATGTTTTGATAAAATACAGAGCAGGCAAAAATTTCCCCAAGACAGTTATTGAAAAAGCAGCACAATTAGCCGCTTACTATTCGAAACGAAAAACAGATTCTCTTTGTCCGGTAATTGTTACGCCAAAGAAATATGTACGAAAACCTAAAGGGGCTTTGGATGGGCAGGTTTTAGTGGAAAGGGAGGAAGTGATTCTTGTTAAACCTACTGCTTATGATGAGCTGGAGAGATAACGTTATTATTTTATTTCTCTATTCAAAAGTGCTTCTCCCAGCACCATATCTTCAGGGGTAGTAATTTTAATATTTTCGTAGCTGCCGTCAATAAGAATTATTTTATTTCCTGCATGTTCGAAGACACTTGCATCGTCAGTAAAAACAGAAAGCTCCTGAGTTTCAAAAGCTTTTTTAATCAAATCAAGACGGAAGGTTTGCGGTGTTTGCACTACTCGGTAAGCTGTTCTTTCCACTGAACAATTTTCTTCCCCTTCGATCATCCTGATAGAATCCTTTAAGGGAACGGTTACTGTTGCATTTCCAAATTCTTCTGCGGTGGAAAAACTTTTCAGAATAATCTCTTTACTAACAAATGGTCGCACCCCATCGTGGATAGCAACAAGGCCATTTGTAGAAGAAATGCTTTCTAACCCAGACTTAACAGATTGAAAACGTGTTGCTCCACCATGTACTATATCATGCGAAATGGTAAAGGAATATTGCTTACACAGAGCAAGCCAATACTTTTTCTGATCTTCAGGTAATACCAGTTTTAGAACAATATCAGGAAAAGCTTCATAGAATTTTTTTACTGTATGCATCAACACAGGCAAACCCTTCAATTCAAGAAACTGTTTTGGAATCTCTGCCCCCATCCTTAGGCCACTGCCTCCGGCAACTATGATGACGTATTTTTTCAATTGTTAATGGTTAATTGTTAATGGTTAATGAATAATTGGATTGTGACGAAATCATTAACAATTAATCATTAACCATTAACCATTATAAGATGAGCATACAGTCACCGTAACTGTAGAAACGATATTTTTCTTTTTGAGCCAATTTGTATGCTTTCATTACGAGGTCATAACTTCCAAAAGCGGCAGTCATCATCAATAATGTAGACTCTGGCATGTGAAAATTGGTAAGCAAAGCATTTCCAATTTTGAACTCGTATGGAGGGAAGATAAATTTATCGGTCCAGCCCTGGAATTCTTTTAATCTACCATTAGCTGTAGTAGCCGATTCAATTGCTCTCATTGAAGTTGTACCTATAGCACATACTCTCTTTTTCTCATCAAGTGCTTTATTTACTTTTACAGCAGTTGCTGCAGGTATAATAAAGTTTTCAGAATCCATTTTATGTTTGGTCAGATCTTCGACGTCTACTGCACGAAAAGTACCTAAGCCCACGTGAAGGGTAACAGGAGCGATTTCCACTCCTTTTATCTCCAGTTTTTTCATCACTTGTTTTGTAAAGTGAAGACCTGCGGTAGGAGCTGCTACTGCTCCGATATTTTCAGCATAAATGGTTTGATATCTTTCTTTGTCGGAGGCTTCCGCCTTTCGTTTAATATATTTTGGAAGAGGCGTTTCTCCTAAAGAGTCAATTGTCTTATAAAATGAATCGTCGTTAGCATCAACTAAAAAGC
>JANYCO010000633.1 GCA_025360235.1 Cytophagales bacterium | reverse complement strand
TCTTGCAAGCTGTGGCTTTACCCAAAGTGGGAAGGCAACCCCAACCGATATACCTTGGAAACGGTTTGCACTTGTTGAAATTTCTGCTGGATTACGGTAGTTAACGGTTCCAAGGTATATTGGTTGGGGTTGCTTTCCCTCTTTGGGCAAAACCACAGCTTGCTCGAATAAAAGCAAACGAAGCAAACAAAAATGCGGCACAGGCAAGTTTTGAGCTTTATCAGAAAAACCTTCAAGGCCAATATGAACAGGTTTTTCAGGAATATCAAAAATTTAAAAACAGTATTGAGTACTACGAGAAGAATGCTTTACCCACGGCGGACATCATTAGCCAAAATGCCTTGAAAAATTACCAGAGCGGAAACATAGGTTATATCGAATTTTCTCAAGGCTTAAACAGGGTATTGGTCATTCAAAATAATTATCTCACTATCCTTAGTCAATACAATCAATCTATCATTAACATTGAATTTCTTATTGGTAATAAATAATCAAAAATATGAAAACTATAAAATATAGTATCGCAATAATAGCCTTTGCAAGTATGGTGGCCTGTACGAGTAAACAGGAAAAAACTGTAACAGAAGGTGAGCAGGAAAAAGGAATGGAACTAACTGTTAGCCAGTTTAAATCTGCTGGGATTGAATTTGGTAAAATAGAAATGAAAAACCTGAATTCTACAATACAGGTTAGCGGAGTATTAGATGTGCCACCTCAAAATCTTTTATCGGTTTCTGCTTTAATGGGTGGTTTTGTTAAATCTACCGACTTACTGCAAGGCATGAAGGTGAGGAAGGGACAATTGCTTGCCGTTATTCAGAATCCTGACTTTATTCAGGTTCAGCAGGACTATCTTGATAATAAAAGTAAGTTAAAATATGCTGAGCAGGAATATAAAAGACAAGAAGAACTGTCAAAGGATAATATAGCCTCTCAGAAAATATTTCAACAGGTAAGTGCCGAGTATAATAGCCTGAAAGCTATCAATAGTGGATTGCTTGAAAAGTTAAGCATATTAGGTATTGATCCACATGTTGTAGAAAATGGTACAATAAAAAGTACTATTAATATTTTCTCTTCTGTAAATGGATATGTTACTGTCGTAAATGTAAATATCGGAAAATACGTAAATCCACAGGATGTAATTTGTGAAATAGTAGATACCGAACATCTGCATGCTGAATTAACCGTATTTGAAAAGGATGTGACAAAACTTAAAGTAGGTCAAAAGGTTCGGTTTTTACTAGTGAATGAAGGCAACAAAGAGCGCACTGCTACAATATATTTAATCAATCATAAAATATCAGATGACCGCACTGTACGTGTTCATGCGCATCTTGACAAAGAAGATCCAGCGCTTCTTCCTAATATGTATCTGAAAGCATTTATTGAAATAACAGACAATGACGTAGCGGCTTTGCCCGAAGACGCTGTAATAAATTCTGAAGGTAAATCATTTATATTTTCACTTATAATCAAGGATAAAGAAGGGTATCATTTTAAAATGATTGAAGTTCAGAAAGGAGTTACACAAAACAATTTTACTCAGATTATTTTACCTGAAGGTTTTGACATAGCAAAAGAATCGGTAGTGATAAAAGGAGCCTATAGTATTTTATCAAAATTAAATAACTCAGAAGAATAGTAATTTAAAAACAGAATTATGCTACCAAATGAAAATAAACAACAGTCGGTTTTTAAAACCTTAATGACCACTGAACGATGGATTGAAGTCTGCCGAATTGTTTTTACAGGAATTGTTGCTGGTCTTTATTGGCAGCAACTTATTCCCGTTTACATTTTGTGGGGAGCTGTGGTTATAGGGCTTTATCCTTTAACTAAAAAAGGTATTATTGACCTCTTTAAAGAACGAAAAATAGGAACGGAAATATTTGTTACGATTGCTACACTCGTAGCTGTATTTGGAGGCGAAACGGTTGCAGGTACAGTTTTAATGGTAATTATCCTTATAGCTGAATTTATTGCCGATTTGAATACCGACAGGGCAAGGGAGTCTATAAAAAGTCTTATCGGTTCAGTCCCTACGAATGCAATAGTTCGTGATAATTCTGGAGAACATACTGTCCTTATTGAAAATTTAAAACCTGGAGATATTGTATTGGTTCGCGAAGGTGAAAAAATATCGGTGGATGGAATTATTGTAACAGGGGATGCCACTATCAATGAAGCTCCAATAACAGGGGAAAGCGTTGCCAAAGACAAAACTATTGGGGCAATTGTATTTGCTGGAACAATTGTGGAAGGGGGCACAATAGAGGTAAGAACTGAAAAAGTTGGGAACGACACTACCTTTGGACGTATTGTAGCCCTTGTAGAAGGAGCTGGTGCGCAGCAAACACCTGTGCAAAAAATTGCCGACAAAGTAGCCTCCTGGTTGATCCCAATAGTATTTATATTTCTGATTGCTATCTATTTCATAACTCGTGACATCCGAATGATTGTTACGCTAATGATATTTACATCACCTGCCGAACTGGGACTGGCAACTCCCATGGTTATGATAGCAGCGATTGCTAGAGCAGCACGAAGTGGTGTACTTGTTAAAGGAGGTATATACCTAGAAACACTAGCGAAGGTTGATACGTTTGTTTTTGACAAGACAGGTACGTTGACTGCTAATAAACCTAAAGTGATCCGTATTCATATAGAAGATGAAAATTTTAATGAAACAGAAATTATCAGATTGGCGTCCTCGGCGGATAGAAGGTCTGCACATCCATTAGCGAAAGCTGTTGTAGAGTTTGCAATAAATAAAAACATTGCATTCCCTGAACCAGATTCGTATGAGCAAGTGAGAGGCAGAGGAGTAAAAGCAATGGTTGAGGGTAAAAATATTTTGATTGGAAATCCTGCATTACTTAAAGAAAACGGACTTGAAATTGCGGATAAAATTCAAGGTTCGGAAACTCCCATCCATGTAGCCGTAGATGGAAAGTTAGCAGGAATAATTTTTATAGGCGATACTATAAGAGAATACGCTAAAGAAACATTACTCAAATTAAGAAACTCAGGTGTTAAACGCATTATCATGCTCACGGGTGATAATGAAAGTACAGCGAAAGCAGTAGCGCTTGAATTGGGGATAGATGAAATTCATGCTAATCTACTCCCTGAAGATAAAGTAAATATAATCGCCAAACTTCAAAAGGAAGGAGCTAAAGTAGCAATGGTTGGAGACGGTATAAATGATGCACCTGCGCTAGCTCTTGCAGATGTTGGCATTGCTATGGGAGGAGGTGGCACACAAGTGGCTTTGGAAGCAGCAGATGTTGCTTTAATGTCTGACAACTTATCAAAAATAATTACTGCTCGTGCCATTGCTCAAAAGGCATATAGTACTATAAAAGAAAACCTCTTTGTGGG
>JANYCO010000629.1 GCA_025360235.1 Cytophagales bacterium | reverse complement strand
AGCCGAAATTGTATTGTCTAATTATAAAATAGCATGCCCAAATTATTATATTCGTAGTATTCAAAACGAATTTACAATATTATTGTGACAACTAATTCCTTATTTGAATAGCATTGGTCTGGGGACAGGCCACGGAGAACTTCCTTTCTTCTACCATACTATTTTCTCTTTCTTTAGAAAAGCATTAATTCCTTTCTTACAGTCTTCTGAATTTCGGGCTTCTGCATTTTTTTTGCAGGCATATTGCAAAGCTTCTTCAAGGGGCATAGACTGCACATTTGCCATCATTTCTTTAGTAAGCTGCATAGACATTTCAGAATTGTTTTTACAAAGTTTTTCAGCAAATTCTTTAACTGATATTTCCAATTCTTTCTCTTCTACTATCCAATTAATGATACCAAAATCTTTTGCATCTTTGGCTTTGATTGCATTTCCTGTCAGCAATAATTCTTTGGCTTTGGCCTCTCCTATTTTCCTAATAAGAAAAACCATTACGATAGCAGGAACAAAACCGATTCTGGTTTCTGTATATCCATAATTTGCTTCAGGTACGCTAAAGGCAAAGTCGCAAACCGACACCAAACCACAACCTCCTGCTATAGCATGTCCCTGTACTTGCGCAATCACTATCTTATCCAAACTATATATTATCTTGAACAATTCCATCAAGTGGGTAGAATCCTGAAGGTTTTCCTCGAAGGTGAATTTTTGTAAGGATTTCAAATACTCCAAATCAGCACCAGCACAAAAAGAATCTCCCTCCGCTTTTAATATTATTACTTTAACGTTTTTATCGGCTTCAGCACTCTCAAATGCAGCTTTCAATTCTGTTACAAATTTATGATTGAGGGCATTCCGCTTCTCGGGACGATTGAGCGTTATGTACCCAATTCTATTATCAATAGTATATTTTACGTATTCCATATTTATAAATTTTCATTTACGTTTATAAACAACAATGTAATCATCCTTTTCTTTTAAAATATATTTATTACTATCTAATGTGTTTGGAAAAGAGGCTTTCTTAGTCAACAATACATAATCAAAGTTACTGCCTGAAGCAGGAAGAGGTGTCATGTCAGGTACAACATCTTTACCAATTCGGGTAGACTCATAACGCAAAAACAAATTATAAGAGTCATCGTTGGTATATACTTTTACTTCCTTTTCTTTAACAATATAACTTGTAATACGACTTACATTATCGTACATTAAATATCCGTGATTGGTCATCCCAACAAAATTGATCAGGGTATATACCACTACTGCAACTGAGCTTGCCAAAGCTAAAACCATTTTTGCGTATTTTATTCTATCTAAAAGAGAAAATACATATTCAAAAATTATAAGCATACACATACACATCGGAAAAATAAGGTAGATCCATACCCTGTTATAGGGTTGCAATCTTTGTATCGTTAACAAGACAATTGGAGTTGTGAAAAAAAACATAATTAACCAAAACCATTCTCTTCTTTTTGTTTTAATCAAAATAGCCAGGGCTGAAAAAATAATAAACACTCCAATGGGTACTTGCAAAGTTTCAATCCCTAAAATAAACTCAAATGCTCCGTTTAAAAGCTGTGGTAATTTTAAAAAATAAGTAACCCAATCGAGCTTAATCATCCATGCATTGGAGCTTATTGCTGAAAATCCACTTATAATGAATACAGGAGTATACAAAAGCAATACACTCAGCAGAATTACTATTGAATAAAATACGAATGGCTTTATCAGAGAATATTTTTTCTCCCGGATGATATAGACTCCTATAGCCAAAGACAAAGACACGAGTGGATATAGAAAAGTAAACAACGTATAGAACCCAAGTATAGCTGATATGGAATAAATGTGCCATAAATAGTTTTCATTTCGTCCCGAAATAATTTCAAAGGTAGCGATCGAAGAAATAATAGTAAAGGACGTCATCAAAGCATACCCTCTGCCTGATATAGAATATATAAAGTAACTTGCCGTGAAAGAAAATAATAATGTTCCTAAAACAGATAATGAGAAACTGAAATTTCTAAAAAGAAAAAGAAATAAAACGACAGAAGTCATAAGACTCAAAATACAAGAGGGTACTTTCATTAAGTAGAACGGGTCACTAATGAAAGGTTGTGCGATACAGGCTATAACTGAATATAATATATGGTTGTTGGGTGCAGGAAAATAGCTCATTGAAACGAATATTCCTTTTCTAACAAAGAAGAGATAGGACGACAACTCATCTACATGAAAAGGGAAACGAGGAAGGAAGTAAAATTTTACCAACCCAATAAATACAATTGTACCATAAAAAACAATTTTCTCGTATCCAGTTAACCTATTGTAACCCTCCTTTAAATATTTTAAGAATGAAAGTAAGGAACTGCCTAAGGAATTTATTTTCTGTGAAACATAATTTGATGTAGCGTTCAATTTTATCTGAATGATCAGCATCATTATAAATGATATAAATAATAAAATTTTAACCAAAACGAATCTGGAAGGAGTAAAATAATTAGTACGAAATATTCCTAACTTATCTGTCTTACCATAGGTATTTAATAAAAGGTAAGTGAACTCTTCGTATGAATAAGTAAACATTGCACAAAGCAAAACCACCATTAAAATAGTTAAAAGTATAAAAAATGATTTTACGGCAAATGTTAGTATATTTATGTATTCAAATGGTTTCAAAATATAAAAGCTTAATTATTCCCTAATTTATCGAAATGGTGCTTAATAAAAAAAATATTATGACCACTATTATGCTAACAGGTCTATTAGTGCCTTTTATACTAATAACTGACATTTTCCCTTTTCTTCGTTTTGGTATGTTTGCGGAACCAATAAAAAAAGACATTCAAACCGAACGTTTTATAATATATGCTACAAATTCATTGGGAGAGAAAACACTTTTCAATCCGCAAAAAATAGGGGTCAGCCCAAACACCTTTCATTATTTATGCAGAAACTATTATTATAGAAATGAATCCAAATTGTTTGCAGACAAACTTTTTCTTTCCACAAGTGATTCTCTGAATAAAATAGAACTACTTCGCATAGTAATAAATGAAAAAAAGACAGACACTTTAAAAATTGGAGTTTTTCTCCGAAATGAATAATCTTAGCAAAAATAGTATCCTCTTTGTACTGGCGTTCTTACCCTTGATAGGAATACTGATTCATTATTTTTACCTCCGTCCTGCCATCGTATATGCCTATCAAGGAGAATCAGACGCATTTATAAAAATAGTATTAGATACTTTATACCCTCGATTCTATGTAGAAAAGGAACGTTTTGATTTAGCCTTTTTCTTAACTAAAGCCGATCAGGTAATCTATCGGTCTTCTATTGTTTATTATTGCCTACTGAGTTTTTTATACTTTTATAAAAAGAAAGAATATTTCCAAGAGAGAGCCAATGCCTTCTTTTATACAGAAACCAATGTCAAAAGTATTTCCGTATTGCGAATTATATTTTTTAGTTATTTTATTTACCTCAGTTACGAACTTGTTGACGAATTAATAGCGAAACAATCTTTACGATTATTCTATAAACCTTTCCATTTTCTTTCCCTGGCTAATATACCTTTTCCAAATACTTATACAATAATAACTATAGGTATAATCTGGACCTCACTACATATTTTAATAATTCTGAATAAAAAAACTTTGCTGTGTACCATATTAAGTCTTACCATATTCCTATTGTGTCAGTGTTGGACGTTTAGTTTTGAAAAAACAGACCATGGCTACGCTACTATTACTTATGTATTTTTATTGTTCCCGTTTTTATTAGATGAGCAAACAAAAAATACTCTACTTTTCAAATCATGGTCTCTACAGCTTATGAGAATTTCCATCGCGATGGTATACTTGTTAAGTAGTTTAGAAAAAATAGTTACCTCACAATTCTCCTGGTTAAATCCTGACAACTTAAAAACCTATTTATCCTTTCATGAAACAGCTTTATCAAAAATAGTAATACAAAGCGATGTTTTATGTTTTCTATTCAGTGTTGGCTCTATAACTATTCAGCTAAGTTTTATTCTTATCGTGTTCTTCCCCAGGCTAAAATGGATATGGATCATTGGAGGGATTATATTCCATACAGGCACACTTCTCCTCATGAATATTGGAATCCTTTTAAATCCCTGGATTTTAGTCTATATATTCTTTTTTGATTGGGCCAATGTTTATGATTTTTTCTCTGATAAATTCAGAAAAGAAAAACGTTTTTCTAATTGAAAAATAATCGGATTAGAGTTTAATATAAGCAAAAGAAAGAAAGGCAGGTATCCAATTTTATATCTTACCAAACTTCCCCAGTTGGGTGAAGCAAAAGCCATAAACACTGCAAGTATAAAGATATAAATTACAATGCTTGTCTCTTCAATATCTGTTTTGTTTATTTCTTTTGTTTTGATAGAATTTAAAATAAATGTTACAAATAATATAAGCAAGATCGTATTTTCTATTCCATTTAGAGTAGTTATCAATTTATAGGTCTGCCATAAAAAAGGACCGAAAAGTCCATATATAATTGCTTGGGGAAGATGACAAAGAAAACTCTTTGGATCAGAAGTAAGTCCACTAAATGTGTAAGAATTATAAATTGTTGATTTATTTAAACTCTTAGTATAATTGAGATAAAGGGCTTCTGAAATTTTATCGAAGTGTAATAATGGGTGAAAAAATGAGGCCATAAAAACCAAAAGCAGAATTAACAGAATAAGTGCTGAAATTCGATACCGTTTGTTCGTAGCAAATAAATCTATCCTAAGGGATAAATACTTTATCAATCCATAAGGCACAATAATCGCAAAAAGGACGGCAAAGTAATAGTATTTCAAAATGAAGAGGCAATAAGAAAATAACAACAGAAGAAAAAATTTAACAATTGTAAAATTATTCTGCCTGTTTGCAAGATCTAAAATTATGCTACTAATAAATCCAATCATTCCAATAGCAATACTTTCTTTAATCATTCCGGAACTCCAAAAAATTACTGAAGGAAAAAGAAAAAAAGAAATCAGCAAGGCCAGCGGCTTTACCTTATATATTTTAAAAAGCTTATTCGATAATATCCACAGACCAGAAAAAGAAAATAGAGAAAGGTAAATAGAACAAATCCAATAATTACTCCCTGATATAATATAGAAAGGGCTAATCATTCGAACAAAAGCAAAGGCTCTTATATCACGATAATTTATAAGTCCGGTTTTAACCTCAGAGGCGGTCTTTCCAGTAAGAATCAATTCTAAATAACTTTTAAAATCCGAATAAAAAATCCCACTCAGGAAATCCAGGTCTTTTCCATAATTAATAGTATCCCCATTTTTGTAATAATTAAAATAGATAATCCCCAACATGAACCCCGCTGTAACTTTAAAGGAGAGGATATAATAGTAAGAATTAATTAATAAGGAATTCGTATGAAGTTTCCTGATATATCTAATAATAACTATCAATAAAGGTATTTGAATCAGCAGGAGAACAATTTCCATTTTAATGTTTAATAATATGTGTCCCTATAGTGCAAGATAAACATTTTTTCTTTAAGCAATATTGATTATAAAGTTCTAATCCGGATTGAGAGTCATATGCAGTTTTCATCTTCACTCCAACCCTTTCCCATTCTTTTGATATTTTATTTACTTCTGCGGGCATTTTCTCTAACAAGCGAAATGCTTCTTCGGGGAAATTATTACTAAGGCCTGCCATATACCTGGCTGTTTTAAATGGAATGATGACATTGATCAGAATATTATAGACCGTAGAATCTGTAATTCCCGGCAAGCCTCCTTTCATCTTCTCTCCAAATTTATAATGCTTTGTCCAGTATTCTGAAATAGGAATCTTAAGAAAATTTAAATAGTCAGAAATATCCATTTCCTGATAGATGATATTTATAAATCGCTCACTGTTGTTAAGTAAAGATGCTAACTGGGCAATT
>JANYCO010000623.1 GCA_025360235.1 Cytophagales bacterium | reverse complement strand
CACAGGCTGACCTATTCTCTGCTTCCAAAAATGACTTTATAGGTAAAGACGATAGTTATTTTATAAAAAATAAAGAAGAATTAAAAGGAGTTCATGCAAGTGACGGTGTAATTTTAAAGAAAAAGAAAAAAATCATTCTCCCCGAACAAACGATTACTCACCCTAGCGGGGATTACAAAATTTTACATACTTCAAAAATACCTTTTCTCAGCAACTTCAATGGAGAAGTAAATATTCTTGGGGTATCCATTGATATAACTGCAATAAAAAAATCAGAAAAAGAATTACTTAAAATAAATTTCGAACTGGATAGTTTCATATATCATGCTTCGCATGACCTTAGAGCCCCTCTTTGTTCTCTGGAAGGCCTTCTCAATCTAATCAGAATAGAGAAGGAAGAGAAGTTGAGAATAAAATGTGTGGACGAAGGACTGAAAAGTATAAAAAGGCTCGATGGATTCATATCCGATCTTACCGATCTTTCCAGAAGCAACCGAATAGAAATCACACCAACTGCTATTTCATTTACCTCCATAGTGAAAGACACTATTGACAATCTGAAATACATGCAGGATGCTGAACGCATAAAAATTTCTATACATCAGGAAGATCAGAATATTAAACTATATAGTGACGAACACCGAATAAGGGTGATTTTTATGAACCTTATTTCAAATGCCATAAAGTACCAAAGAAAAAACTATGAGAATGCTTCTCTCTCCATTTCAATAAAAACAACGGAAGAATTTTCAGAAATCGAGTTCCATGACAATGGGATAGGCATTGAAGAAAAATACCAATCTAAAGTGTTTGATATGTTTTTCCGAGGAACCATCTTATCAACTGGTTCAGGACTAGGGCTCTATATTACCAAGGAAATTATCTTAAAACTTAATGGCACAATACTTCTTTCATCTGAAGAAAATTCCGGCACCACTTTATGGATGAAAATTCCAAACCTGACAAAAGAAGCAACCCTCACACTGAAAAAGGGTGCTAACCAACAATAAGTTAATTCTTCCAAAATTTCTTTTATAGCCAATAAAAAATATATTTGTACTGTGAGCAAATCGCAGAAACTACATTTACGAAGTTCCTTTGGAGCATTTTTAAGATTGGTAAGACTTCCCAATCTCCTCATCATACTACTTGCTCAATTTCTAATCCGCGTTTTTGTAATAGGTCCGAAAGAAGATTGGAGAGCTATTATTACCGACCCTGCTTTTTTAATGCTTTGTCTTGCTACCCTCATGATAGCAGGGGCCGGATATATCATCAACGATTACTATGATATAAAGATTGACATTGTAAACAACCCGAAAAGGGTCATGATAGGAAAAGTATTTACAAGGAGAGTAGCGCTGTTTGCCCATTTCATCATCAACATTGTTGCCCTATTTATAAGTCTTATCGTAGCACTGAAAATGCATGACTGGAAAATTTTTATTACTGTTTTCATCTCAGGATTTTTAATGTGGTATTATTCCAATAGCCTGAAGCGACTGGCACTTTGGGGAAACATAACCATTTCACTGCTCACAGGAGTTTCGATCTATTATATTTCATTTTTATCCAACAACAACATCCGAATGGTTATTATATACGCTGTCTTTGCTTTTATGATCTCCCTTATCCGAGAAATAATAAAAGATATGGAAGACATGAAAGGTGATGCCTTATATGGATGCAAAACCCTTCCGATTGTTTGGGGAGTAAAAAATACCAAATATTTTATTTTTATCATCAGCTCAATTTTCATCCTAATAATGGGATTCCTTTTTATGGAGCGATATAACAATTACCTCGTTCTTTACTTTAGTTTGGCATTATTCCCGATATTTATTTTCCTGCTGGTAAAACTTTTCAAAGCAGAAAGCGAGAAGGATTATCACAACCTGAGCACACTCAGCAAAGGAATCATGCTAGCCGGGCTGGCGAGCATTTTATTGATGTAAGATACGGCCATGAATACCATTTTGTAGTATTCTTTCTATTTTATACCTTGCTAACGCAATAACAAAGTAAAAGAATGTCAGAGATTTCTCCAAAGAAACATCATCATGCGCACAAGCTCAGTGCAGCAGGTTTACTCATTACATTAGGTATTATATTCGGGGATATTGGAACCTCGCCACTTTATGTGATGAAGTCCATTATTGGCGGGGAAAAGATCCAAGAGATTCTTATCCTAGGTGGCTTATCCTGTGTGTTCTGGACATTGACTTTACAAACAACTTTAAAATATGTAGTGCTTACTCTAAGAGCCGACAACAAAGGAGAGGGCGGAATATTCTCTCTTTTTGCTTTATTGAGGAGAAGAAACCCAAAACTAATATGGCCTGCAATAATTGGAGGAAGTGCATTATTGGCAGATGGAATTATTACCCCTCCGATTTCAGTTGCTTCCGCAGTTGAAGGACTTCGAATCATTCATCCGGAAATAAATACAATCCCAATTGTAATTTCCATTATCATCTTATTGTTTTTAGTGCAACGTTTTGGCACTAAGTTCATGGGAAATAGTTTTGGACCAATAATGTTTATCTGGTTTGGAATGCTTGGTGTTCTTGGAATGAATCAGGTAATTCAAAATCCTACCATTTTCAAAGCAATCAACCCGTATTATGCTTATAACTTATTAGTAAACTATCCCTCTGGCTTTTGGCTGTTAGGTGCGGTATTTTTATGTACTACTGGTGCTGAAGCGCTTTATTCTGATCTAGGGCACTGCGGCAGACCAAATATCCGGGCGGCATGGATATTCGTTAAAACATGTTTGCTCTTAAACTATTTTGGACAAGGGGCATGGTTATTACAATTTCAAGGAAAACTCTTACCTGAAAATCCTTTCTTTGGAGTAATGCCTCAATGGTTTATCTGGATAGGAATTGCCATTGCTACTATGGCGGCTGTCATAGCCAGTCAGGCACTTATAAGTGGGTCCTATACTTTAATTAATGAGGCGATCCGTCTCAATTTATGGCCAAAAGTCAAGGTACGTTATCCAACTATTTTAAAAGGTCAAATTTATGTACCAAGCGTAAACTGGCTGTTATTAACGGGATGTATTTTGGTCGTATTCTTATTTAAAGAATCCTCTAACATGGAAGCTGCATATGGACTTGCCATTAGTATTACAATGTTAATGACCACTCTATTGCTCTGCTATTATTTATATACTATAAAACACATTTCA
>JANYCO010000618.1 GCA_025360235.1 Cytophagales bacterium | reverse complement strand
GGAAATATAGGAAGGCAAGCCAAGTGCCATACGTCCTACATTAGACGGATGAAATCCATCCACATCCTTTTCAGGAAGTATGGTATTCGTTATTTTATCAGCGGATAAATGTTTTGGGAGTGGTAGCTGAACAATCAATCCATCAATATCGGGATTATTGTTTATGGCTTTTACATGATCCAACAATTCTTTTTCAGTGGCTGTTTCGGGGAGTTTGACATGTGTGGATTTAAAACCTACGCGCTCGCATGATTTTACTTTATTATTTACATATGTTTCACTGGCTCCATCACTACCAACAATAATGGCGGCAAGGTGTGGTACCTTTCCGCCATTTGCTTTTATTTTTTTTACCTCTTCGGTTATTTCGTTTAATATTTCTTCTGATAATTTTTTGCCGTCTAACAGTATCATAATTGCTAACTTTTGGACAAGCAAGTTAGCAATTATCCTGTCAAAAATTACTTTTTATTGATCTCAATTATCATCATTACAGCACCGTCTTCAGCCTCAGGCTCCGTAATGGTAATGGTATCTCCATCCTTAAATTCAACATTTTTAATAAGTTTGTCTTTTAAGGCAGCTTTCAACATGGATTCGTAATTCCCTCCCATATTATTATTGGCCTGAACATTGACATTCTGGAAGTTTAACTGTCTTTTGGAAACAACTATTGCCATTACATCTTTAGTGCCGATCTCATCCAACTTCATAGAAAAATCTTTTGGGAAAAGTCTGGTGCCAACAATACCGCAAAAAGCGGAATGTTTTGGGGTATATGGAAAGAGCACATAACTTGAACCATCTGTTTCCTGACCAAAAACATAAGTATAACATTCGGTCTCATTGGTCACTTCTATTTTAAATTTTGTACCGATTGTCAATACATCTGTTTCAAAAGTACAGCCTGATTTTTTTGTGAGTGGTATGTAACTGTTCGTACTATTCTCAACCAACCCAAAAGATACATGAATCGTATTGCTGGAAGGTACAATTTTCGGATCGTTAGGATTAGCTGGACTTACAGGGTTCACTGGTTCAACAGGTCTTTTGTTTTCTAATGGATATAATCCATAAGCTTCATTAGTAAATTTTTCAAAATGTTGGTAAGGCATCCAAAACAATCCGTTGGCACCGAAATCGTCACCCCAGCTGTTCATAATCTGGAAAGAACCTCCGTCTTTATTATCATCGTATCCGATCACACAAAGTGCGTGGCCACCAAAACTTTCTTTGTTGTTGTAATCATCGTCTGTGGGAACCCATGATTCTATTCCGTTCATTTCTTCAAAGGTACCACCCACAGACATTCCAATCACTACAGGAGCACCTTGTGCGATATTTTGTTTCATCGCCAACATATCCACCGCATAATTATCATCGTCTTTGGTTAGGCGATTATAACCTCTCATTGTATAGGCATGTGCTTCGTCTTTTTCCTCATCAGTAGGTTTTCTATCGCAATGATTTTCGTCGTATGGAAATTGATTTAACGACATCGCCCCAACATTCAGCAAGGTTTTCATTGCATCCACTACATAAGAACCATTGCAGTCGGATGCACCTATTTGGTTATACAAAAAAGAAGGACTGAATGTTAAAGAATTTGGATCTTTACCCGTAGCCACCGCTTCCAAAATTGTACGGGCAGCATAAGCACTCGCCCATCCAACGCAGGAGCCTTGCTGTCCCTGACTTAATCTTTTTGGAGCAAATCTTTCAAGCGATACTTTTGCTGGAAGTTCATTTCTCCCTGCGGCCAATGGGGCGTAAACTTCTGCTTTGTCGTATACTTCCTGCTTCATGTGACAACCTGTATTTTCAGAATTGTCAACGCCGGAGTTTTTATCATTGCCAGAAGAACAGGCATAGAAAACCAGTGCTAAGAATAGCACATTCAGATATTTTAATTTCATAATTTTTCTAAATTCAATAATTATTTACAAGACATCATCCGCTTGCAGTAAAAACCTACCTTGACTGTTCGGTATTCTGATTATTACTATTATCAGTATTTGAAGGTTGATCATCGCCACTTCCAAGGAAATACAGAATACCAATAATAATTAAAACAACGATTGTTGTTTTGGGCCATTTGCGGAATGCGATAAACACTATTCCTATTATAGCAGCCCAGCCCATAGCACCAATGCCACCGCCGCTGCTAGAGGATCCACCACCGCCACCACGGTTACTATTATTTGAAGAGTTGTCACCAGGCAAATCTTCTTCCATTCTTACAGGCATAATTGTATATTTTAAAAGGTTAAAAAAATTACTACTTCACTAAGGTATTTTTACAAAAGGACTATACGGGAAACTTCCGTAATAGGTTATTAGTTAGATGAAAATAGAGAGAAAGTTTCGAAAAATCAAAAAAGTAGTTGATTTTATAAATGTTTAAACACCCAAATTTTCCTAATCCAAAAATCAAATGCTATTATAACTTCAATAATATAGTTCTTATAAAAATTGTTACATTAGTTTTCACTTAGACTAACATTATTTTAACTACATGCATTATAGAAATCCTATTAGTTGGTACCTCATCATTTTTTTTGTGAGCATATATTCATTATCATCCTCACAAGACATGCATATTGGTATAAAAGTAGGCTACATGAATACCATCACCTATTTTGATACGCTGACC
>JANYCO010000577.1 GCA_025360235.1 Cytophagales bacterium | reverse complement strand
TTCGTGGTGGGATCAATCCAGTAAACCTTTCCAGTACGTTATTTGATTTAGGTTTGGATGTTGAAGTGCTGAAAAGCCTTCACTTGTTGGGTGGTGCAAAAATGTTTGCAGTGAAAGGAAATGAATATACCACCGGAAGAGATCAACTCAATCAGATTATTTCTTATGGTACAGGAACTACATTTAATCAGAAACAAAATGTTATAGTTACCGGTTTAAGATATGATTACGATGCTGTAGGGTCCTTCAGTTTGCAGTATAATATTGTTAATTATGATGATAAATTATTACCAACAAATAAATATAATTTGAATCAATTGTTTTGTGTATTCATGTTAAAGTTTTAAACGAAAGGAGAAATATAGTATGAAACTGATATTCAAATTTTCTATTATTCTATTCATCGCTTTGTTAGCCTGTAAGAGGGATAAAGTTGATGTTTTAGGGCCTTCTTATATTTCTGCACCAAAGGGATTTTCTGTTTCAAGTTTTACTTATGCTACCAATACAATGCCTTCGGTTGATTTCGCTACCGACAAAGTATTATTTGATGCAACTTTTTCAGATAATGTGAGTTGGATAATTACCATCACAGGAAAAAAATCTAAAGCGGTTCATAAAATTACAGGAACATCTAAAGGATTTACTGGTCAGCAGTGGACCGGGAAACATGACGAAGTAATCTTTTTCAGAAAAGGAGAAACGGCTACAGCTACCTTGTCTTTCTATGGTACATCTATATCTTCCTCTATGGATATTTTAGTTACTGATGTTCCTGATTATACTACCTGTGGAATTTTTGCTCAGTTTGGTCATTTTGAAGACACTTCTGCGGTGTTGCCTTATTATGTGAATCCAAGTTCAAATAATCATTACTCATTGTATTATGCATCGTTTAACTTCCCAGATTCAATAGCAAATGAATCTCAGGGCATTGATTCTGTTGCGGTAGACTATAATGGGAATCTAGTTCCCGCTGCACAAGGAGAGAAATATTATTATATAAAAGGTCTTGGAGCACAAAATGTATTTGTTTCCGGGCTACAATATAAAGGAGCGATTTTCCCAATACCTGATGCAAATCCTTACAATGTATGGGTCAATTTACTCGTCTACGGTACGGGAGATGCCAATGCCTCAATAGATCTGGAATACCAAGAAGCAGATGACGGTGGAATAAATTATATAGCTTCCATCCATGATGCATGGGTCGCTCATATTACATTAGACCATGTTGGCTGGAAACTCTTTAGTTATAGATACAGTGACCTTGTTAGATCCTCCAATAAATTATTTGGAGGAAGTGGTAACGGGATACAACAACCTCAAAATCTTAGGAACTTTGATGTGGTTTTATTGAAGAAGTCAAATCCGAATTCACCCGTTGAAGTATATTTTGACTATCCGATTATAACAATGGGTGGGCCTTTTAAACCATGTAAATAAGTAAATAGAATGAAAAAAGGAACTATATATTTTCTTATTGCCGGAGTTATAGCCTTGCTTTCTGCATGTGGAGCTAAAATACAAACCTATAGTCTTAATGAAGAATATGCAACAAGCTTACATATTGAAGGATCAAGTATTGACAAAGAAGATAAGACGGAAAAGGTAGAGGATAAAGTTGAGCTTGCCGGTGTTCCTGCACTTAATTTCTATGGTGGTGATTTGAAAAGAGGAGGGATCTGGTGGGCAGGTAAAGGAATCTTCCTTGAAAAAGGAGATGTATTTATTTTTGATGCAGAAAACGTAGGTCCTGATAGTATTCCGTTTGGTGCTACGTTTCCTCCACTTGATATGCAAACAGTAAAACTAGTGGTTAAGATAAGCGCCAGAGCTGAAGCGAAAGATACAGTCGCAAATCCAACGCCTACGCTATACCTTCAATTGGAAGACGCAAATGGGGCTAAAGCGGATGCGAAAAAACCTTTTCAGGTAATTGAAAACTCTAAAGAATTTAAAGACTACTTCTTTGACCTGAAAGATGTATTTGTTCAGAGTATGCCTAAACGTAAAGTGAACGGAACCTTTATCAATAGCATTAAATTTTTTATCAATCAAGGACAAGCGGGGTATACCGGGCAAATCTACATTAGGGAAATTAAGGTGGTACCTGTTCCCGCCGGTAATTAATGAAGTAAAAAAAAATTGTGTAGTTGTTAACTTAGATAAACTCAAAGATGAAAATATATTCCATACTCCCATATAAGAAAATGAAACTGATCCAACTGTTTCTATTCTTGTTGATCTTAGGCGGATGTAAGTCTAAAAGTTCTGACAATGCTTTGGTCAATGTCAATACCAAAATTTCCTCTCCCGGAAGTATCAATACAATTGAGTTCTTTTTGGATAAAACGGGAACACCGTATTATATAGTAAAGCACAGAGATAAGGTAGTAATTGACAGTTCAAGTATGGGTTTTGATTTCAAAGGACAAAATTCTATGAAGTCAGGATTTGTAATTAAGAAAGCTACTGAAAAAGATTTTAATGAAACCTGGGAAATGCCATGGGGAGAACAACGTTCTGTTGTAAATAAGTATAAAGAATTATTAGTAGAGTTGGAAGAAACAGCTTCGCCAAATCGTCAGTTAAATATTTATTTCCGTGCGTATGATGATGGGATTGGCTTCCGTTATGAATTTCCAAAACAAAGTGGTGTTGATACCGTTGTGATCATGGATGAAAACACACAATTTCAATTGACAGGCGATCATCTTTGCTGGTGGAACCCTGGTGATTGGGACAGTTCAGAACACTTGTACTATACCGACAGTCTATCTCAAATTGATGCATTGGAATTGAAGAAAAACGATTTGGCCAACAGCCATATCGTAGACAATTCTGTTCTTACGCCGCTTACCATGCGTACTGCTGAAGGAGTGCATTTGGCTTTCCACGAAGCAAATCTTACCGACTATGCAGGGATGACCTTAAAAGTTGGCAAAGATTATTTGCTTACAAGTGGATTGGTTGGATCGGATCGTTTAGGACATAAAGTAAAACGTGCGCTTCCTTTTGTCACTCCATGGAGAACAATTCAAATTGCAGATAAGGCAACAGGATTACTGGAATCAAGGTTAATTGAAAATCTGAATGAACGTAATAAAATCGGAGATGTAAGCTGGTTTAAGCCTAAAAAATACGACGGGATCTGGTGGGAAATGCACATCAATAAATCCACCTGGGATTATGCAAGTGGTAAACATGGAGCAACTACAGCAAATGCAAAAAAATACATTGACTTTGCAGCAAAAAATGGTTTGAAAGGTGTATTGGTAGAAGGCTGGAACACGGGCTGGGAGCATTGGATAGGCTTTGACGACAGAGAAGGTGTATTTGATTTTGTGACCCCATATCCTGATTACGATTTGAAAGAAGTAGTACGCTATGGTAAAGAAAAAGGTGTCGAATTAATTATGCACCATGAAACTTCTGCTGCACCACGTACTTATGACAAACAAATGGATACTGCTTACAAACTAATGAAAAGTCTTGGTATCCATTCTGTAAAAACAGGATACGTTGGTCCTGTCATTCCCAAAGGAGAGTACCATGATGGTCAGTGGATGGTTAATCATTATCAGAGAGTAATTGATAAAGGAGCAGAGATGCAAGTTGCTATTGATGTGCATGAGCCTATTAAACCAACAGGTCTTCGTCGTACTTATCCCAATCTGGTTTCGGCGGAAGGCGCAAGAGGTCAGGAATTCAATGCCTGGGCAAGTGATGGCGGTAATCCTCCGGAACATCTACCAATCCTTGCCTTCACAAGAATGTTGGCAGGTCCTATGGATTTTACACCCGGCATATTTGATATTACGTTACCTACGAAAGAGAAAAATCAAATCAATACAACCCTTGGACAACAACTTGCGTTGTATGTAGTAATCTATAGCCCGGTTCAGATGGCTGCAGATCTTCCTGAGAACTATGAAAATAAACCAGCGTTTCAATTTATAAGAGACGTAGGAGTAGATTGGGAACAAACGGTAGTGTTGAATGGTGAGGTGGGTGATTTCGTAACCGTGGCTAGAGAAGAAAGAGAAACAGGAAATTGGTTTGTTGGTGGTATTACTGATGAAAACGCGAGAGCAATTACAGTTGATTTTAGTTTCTTAACAGAAGGTAAAAAATACCAGGCGGTCATTTATAAAGATGGAGCAAATGCTCATTATAAAAATAACCCAACGAAAATTGAAATTGTTAAAATGACGATCGACAAGAATACCAAACAAACGATCAAGTTGGCTGAAGGTGGAGGATTTGCGATTAGTTTGAAACTTGTGAAATAATTTGGCAATTAGCGAATTCGACAATTGAAAAATTAAAATATAATTCATTACTGCTAGGAAAGAAGGGGAAAGTTAAACATTAGCTAATTTGGCAATTCTATAATTGTCGAATTAGCTAATTGTTAAATTATCAAATTGAAAAAATACCACTATGCTTCTCCATAAACATAAAAAAATTTCTAAACGTTGGTTCAAGCCAGTGGCTGGTGTCGCACCAGCCGCA
>JANYCO010000573.1 GCA_025360235.1 Cytophagales bacterium | reverse complement strand
CTTTTATGTGGCCTGCTCCTACGGGTCATCCTGATAAGGACACATACTGGATGGGACCTGGTGCTATGATTAGAATATGGAGAGTGTGCAATACCATTTTATGGTGGAAAAATTTTGAAGTATTTAGCTTTAACTTCACGGAAAATACTCCTGCCAATTCTTCGTATGAACAAATTGTAGATTACTGGTCTGAAAGACTCATTTCAAAAAAACTACCTGCGAATTACAGGGTTGATGTTGTAAATTTATTATCTGAAGGAAAAAAACCTGAAACTCTTGCTGATTTTTCTGATTCTAAATTAGAGACCTCACTCTATATCCTGATACAATTTCTTATTTCTACTCCAGACTTTCAAAAAAGATAACAATGAACAGAAGAGATCTCATAAAAGGTTGTGCGGAATTCATACTTTCAGGAAGCGATTTCATTGGTTCTGATTATTTTTTTAATCAGGAAGATTCAAGAGAAACTATTGTAGTACTCTTTCTTCGCGGAGGTATGGACGGTTTAAGTTTGCTTGCCCCAGTAGACGATCCATTATACAGAGCTGCACGTGGGGGGAATATGGGTGTTCAAGAATCAGGAACTGAAAAAGGATTAATGATCGATCAGAACATTGCTAAAAATGATTTTCGCTTACATTATAAAGTACAGGGACTAAAAGAACTTTATGACAATAAAAGCTTAGCTTTTATTCATGCATCGGGTCTTACAAATGGCACGAGAAGTCACTTTGAAGCACAAGACTTAATGGAACTTGGTACCAACAGTGATAAAAATCTTTCTCAGGGTTGGCTAACAAGATATATAAAATCTTTTCACTCGGGAGTAGTAGTTCCTGCCTATGCTATTGGAAATACGGCACCTGCTTCACTTCTTGGAAGTATGGATCTTCTTAATCTTACCGAAATTAAAGATTTAAAATTCAATTGGAATCCCCAACTTCAAAAAATTCTTTCTCAAATGTATGACGAAGGAGATTCTTTAGTACACCTTTCAGGAAAAAGTGCGTTACAAAATATTGATCACATAAAAGCGGCGATGAAAGGCTCATCAGGACTTGAACAATATACTCCGGAAGCTGAGGCAAAATACGATACGGTCTGGCCTGGAGAAGAACTAGCCAAATCTTTTAAAGCAGTCGCACAGCTTATAAAAATGGAAGTTGGTTTAAAAATAGCCACAGTAGACTTTGATGGATGGGATACGCATGATGGACAGGGCTGGAGGTTTCCTCGTCTTATTGAAGCGCTATCCAGAAATTTAACGGCTTTCTACAACGATATTTATAAGTACCATAAGAAAGTAACCATTGTTGTAATGAGTGAATTTGGACGCAGACTAAAAGCTAATAAAAACGGAGGCACTGATCATGGACATGGAGGTGCAATGATGGTATTGGGAGGGAATGTAAAAGGTGGTAAATTATATGGAAAATGGCCCGGATTAACCAACGAACAACTCGACAAAGGCGTAGACCTAGCAGTGACCACTGACTATCGTACTGTTTTAACAGAAATACTAATGAAAAGAAATTTAATTAACGACTACAGTAAAATTTTCCCTAAGTTCGATAGCTACAGTCCAATTGGAATTATCAAAGAAGGGTAATGGTTAATTGTTAACAATTAACCATTACTTATACTGTATCCATCTCATCAGAAACTTATCATATACTTCGTAATAAGGATTTTCAAGGGAAGTCTGATAAAATACCATCTCCTTTTCCACCAGTGCTTCAATACTACGTTTAACATTGGCCGGAGTTCCTAGTTGATACTTTTGTATAAACTTCTGCGCATAGGGTTGTACTACTTTCTCTTCGTGTGCAATAGCTTTCAATAGAAGCCACTGAGCCCTTGTCAGTAGATTTCGATACTGAAAATAAATACTCTCATTTTCCGTCAATATTCTTTGAATTGTTTGAGTAACGCCACTAAAATCTATCGTTTTTTTATTTTCAGAAAATAGTTCATGACATAGGCGTTGGGTGTAATAGGTATGACAATCGGTAAGATCTAAAATTAATTCAATTGCATCAGAGGGTATTTTTATTTTATGATTTTCAAAATGACCTTTTATAAAAGGCGCATATAATAACCGGTCTATTTTCATCAGATTGATATTCTTCGTACTAGCATAAAAAGGGCGTTGCGCACTGTTAAAAATATGATGCATCATTTTTTGATCACTCCCGCAAAATATAAAATTTACGTTTTTTAATTGTTGTATTGAAGTCCGGAGTAAAGCCTCCATATTTTTTTCAGGGTAAGCTAAAATCTGTTGAAACTCATCAATAGCAATGGTTACCTGAATATTTTGATTATCCAAAAAGTGCAATAATTGTGGAATTGTTTTTTCGTATTGTGTGGTTTGATTAATATCTAAACTTAATTCCGGAGTTCCGGTTATTTGGTCAATACTTACAATAGGTCGTAACAATTTAATGGCATCAAGAAAACGCTTACCTATACTCTTATTTTCAGGAAACACTCTATATATACTATTTGCGAGTTGATTTATAAATTCCTTAAGATTCTGGGTAGCATAAATATCCATGTAGATACATTCTACATTTCGTTTCTTCTTTAAATGATAAAAAGCGTGTTGTATCAGTGCCGTTTTCCCTATCCTACGTTGTGCAAAAAAAATGGTATTACTTTGATTAGTAATATTACTGATCAAAGCTTTCGTTTCTTGTTCTCTGTCACAGAAATATTCAGGAGCAATGTAGGTGTTTATCAGAAATGGGTTCATACGTCATCTATTATAACAAATATAATTATACAATTTGTATTATGCAAATTGTATAATACAAATTGTATAATTATCATCAATGGTCCAAAACGAACACCCTCAAAATAAATAAAAAGAAGGGCTTTCTGTTATTTTTCGTAAATTCACCTCTTCATATCATACCATTATCATGAAAAGAATATTACTGGCTACTCTTTTATTCCTAATAAGCATTTCGACCAACTATGCTCAAATAAAACTACTAAAAGGGACTATTAAAAGCGAGAAGGATAGCCTACCACTTGATTCAACACTTGTTCTATTAAAAGATCTAACAAGAAGTGATACACCCCCAAACAATACCTTATATTATACAACTACCGATTCAAACGGAAATTTTATATTTCAAAATATACCTATACCCGTTTTTACAGGAGACTCTATAGCTAGCAGCAACCAATATTTAAGATTAGAAATTTTGAGAAACAACTATTATGAATATTCAGAGGAGCTCAACTTATCGAATGATACGTTAACAAAAATCGTCATTTATTTAGATCAAGGGACAATTGAGAAAGTAGAGCCTACCCTACCCGCTCCTAAACTCATCCACTCTTACGACCAGTATTCATCAGGTGTTTCGTTTATTGGCTCCAATTTTGATCCAAAGGAGCCTTACAATTACAACTACAAAACAGGAATGTCTTTTTCAAACAATTACAGAATTACTCCAGTAAATTATTTATCGATTGAAGTAAGTCCATTTATATACAAACGATACAATCTAAAACAAGATTCCCTTAATACTAAAAGTGTATATAAAAAAGAATATTTTTCTACCATGCAATCAGGTCTTGGGCTTTATCTAAGAACACATATGATTTCATGGGATCAAAAAAGAAACGCACTTTTTTTTGATTTAGGAATAGAATATAACTGTCCCTGGTATTATCGCTACATCAACAAACCAACTACAGACACAAAACTTGCGCTTAAAAATTTTCATAAATACAACGAACTTTACGCAAACGCCAGAATTGGGATATTAAAATGGTTTTACATAAAAGGCCAATATAGATTGACAGATGTATTTAAGGCACCGATGATAGAATTACCTAAATGGTCTGTTGATTTGCAATTTGTAATGATTATCGATGGCACTCATTCAGGTTTAAGCAAATTCAGGACAAGCTGGTAATAAACTATTTCGCCTTAAACGACCATGTGATTTTAAAAACAGCTACTTCCTGTCCGGATTCATCTCTCCCAATGCTGGTAGCAATAACCGTTTGCCCCTCTTTTGTTTTTATAGTTTCAGCTACCGCTTGTTTAATAAGTATTCCATCGGAACAAGTAAATCTTATTTTCCCTTTAGCTTTCTTGGTAAAAACAGCTTCCATATTCACAACCAACATCGACACTGACGACTTAGAACCATAAACCTGTGCCAGACCAAGCGCGCCAGAAGCCAACTCTCCAGCCATTGCCAGACAAGCAAAATAAACTGATTGAAAAGGATTTTTGGTAAGGTACTTATACCGAACAGCCACAATAGACTTTTCTTCTGTAATTTCTTCTATTCTTAAGCCAGCCAAAAAGCCCATAGGCAATTTAGCCAACATAAAAAGTTTGAGTTTAAAAGGACTTTTAAGTATCTCTAAGGCTTTTGACATAATCAAATTTTAAGTTTTAAATTATGAGTTATTAATTCATAACTCATAATTTATAATTTTTAATTTTCCAACGCTTGTTCCAAATCTGCAATAATATCTTCTATATCTTCAACTCCCACACTTAATCGAACAAGGGAATCTTTCAATCCGGCTTTTTCTCTTTCTGCTTTAGGGATGCTGGCGTGCGTCATAGAAGCAGGATGACCACACAATGACTCAACACCACCGAGAGATTCCGCAAGCGAAAATAATTTAAATTTCTCCAGCACTCTAATGGAATCTTTAAGATCATCACCCTTCATAGTAAAAGAAACCATCCCTCCAAAACCTTTCATTTGTTCTTTTGCTATTGCATGATTTTTATGTGTTGGGATCCCTGGGTAATATACTTTATCAATTTTGGGATGTGTAAGCAGATACTCTGCTACTCTGGCGGCGTTCTCTATATGTGCTTTCATCCGAAGGTGAAGCGTTTTTATGCCACGAAGCACCAAAAAACAATCTTGAGGTCCAGGTACATTTCCGCAGGCATTCTGAAGAAATGCCAATTGATCATGCAGTTTTTTATCATTCACTATTATAGCACCCATCACTACATCCGAATGACCTGAAAGGTATTTGGTAACAGAATGCGCTACGATATCTGCACCAAGATCTAATGGAGTTTGAATATAGGGAGTGGCAAAAGTATTATCTACAACTGTCAGTATATTTTTAGATTTAGCAAGTTTACAAATAGCTTTAATGTCGATAATATTTAACAAAGGATTAGTAGGTGTTTCTATCCATATCATTTTTGTTTTATCTGAAATAACACTTTCAAGATTTTTCACTTCATCCATTGCTACAAAATGAAATTTTATACCAAAGCCTTCGTACACTTTAGTAAAAATCCTATAAGTACCACCATATAAATCATTAGTAGAGATTACTTCATCTCCAGGTTTTAGCAATTTTAAAAGAGTATCCGTAGCCCCCATTCCCGAAGCAAAACAAAGTCCATATAGACCATTCTCCAAAGCCGCGAGGTTATTTTGCAATGCTGTTCGTGTAGGATTATGAGTACGTGAATATTCATATCCTTTATGATCACCAGGAGAGACCTGTACATAGGTAGAAGTCTGGTAAATAGGAGTCATAATAGCACCTGTAGTAGGGTCTGGAGTTATCCCAGCGTGAATGGCTTTTGTTCCGAATTTCATATAATAGATTTTAACAAGGGCAAATTAGATAAATTAGTTTTAAACTAAAACTCCTGCTTCAAAACTATTACCTTTACAGCATGTTTTCAAGAATACTAAAAACACTAAAAAAATACAGATCATCTCTTTTGATCCTATTAGTAACACTTATTCTGCCAATTTCAGTAAGTTCTATTAGCCTGATTTTCCTCAGCAAACATGAGGCATTGTTTCTCAATTTGTCGTTATGGCAATGGGGAATTTTTTATTTAATAACTGCATTTACCATGTCTTTGGCACTAACTCCTGCCACCTATATTGCTTTGATAAGTGGTTATTTTATAGGCTGGGCAGGACTGTGTGGCCTTGTTCCTTCTTACTTATTAGCTTCCCTCATTGGATTCTACCTTGCCGGAAAATTGGATAGAGGGAAATTCTTAAACCTCTTAAATGAGAACAAAAAAATAACCAACATTATGCATAATCTTAAAACAGAAGAATTTTGGGTAATCTTCTTTTGTCGTATTTCTCCTGCCACTCCTTTTGCCATGATGAATGTATTTCTTTCCTTTATGAAAGTTAATTTAAAAAACTTCTTAACTGGAGGTATGCTTGGTATGTTGCCAAGAACGATTCTAATGGTTTGGCTAGGGACTCAGGCCAATGATATTGTAAAAATGTTAAGAAGAGAACAAGAACCTGATTTAAGTAAAATACTAATCATTTCATTTTTCATTTTTTCCATTATAGGTTTGTATGTACTTTTTATGAGAGCGCTAAAAAAATATAATACAACTAAATAAAAAAGTCTTATCGGAAGTAATCCAATAAGACTTTTAAAATTATTTAGGGTAGATTATTTAGTAACCAATTGGAATCCCCATTTATCAGCAAATACTTTTTGTGCCGCGATAAATTTAGCATCTACCTGGTCAATTTTAGCAGCAGTATTAGAAAGATGTTCTTTAACTTTTGCAAAATCTTCTTCAGTAGCGTTTGGATTTGAAGTCAACGCAATCAATTGTTTAAATTCATTTTTTA
>JANYCO010000547.1 GCA_025360235.1 Cytophagales bacterium | reverse complement strand
TTTTTATTACTAAACAAAAAGCCGGAGGTTGTGTCCGGCTTTTTATATCATATTCTTTTATAATATACTACCCCAGAATATTTCCCTCTGAAATCAGCTTAAGCCAATTTTGCAATGTCATCATAGGGCTAGACTCTTTTCGTTTTAATTCTTTGACAAAGTTAACAAAATTTATATTACCCTTTAGGTTAACATCTTTTGTTATATTTTTAAAAGCGTTTATATCAGTTATACTCAATTCATAATCAAGCGGATTAACGTCTGATATTTTTGCACAATTTAAAAGCCATTTTTCCAAAGCTGGATTTAAAACAATTAAATACTGATTGTAAGTCAAATGCTTCTTTAACAACAAATCAGAATTTTCAGTATCAGAAGGAGTAATATCAATAAATTCTTTAATATAACTACTTGTTACTATCTTATCCTTATCAATAATTCCAATTGCTAATTTATTTGTATTTAACCCAATTTCTTCAAGAGTCCGCCCAACATTATTAATGCCCTTTTTATGATTTACCAAATCGCCTATTTTTGTCATGGAAAATATATCCAAAGACTTTAAAAGCGTTTCTGTCAAAAAAGTATCCCCATAACATTCAGGAACAAATAAAATTTTATCTTTCATTTTCAATAAACCTATCGAGGTTAAAAAATACATCTATTCTATCATCCACAATTTGCTGAATATCAACATTTGACAATTGCCTTACCTTTGTTTCATAATTTTCATAATAGGTTAGAAATAATCCAAAATCTTCTGACTTTACATTTTCAATAAGAGTATGCAATAGATAAGGGCTATGGGTTGTAATGAAATATTGATTTGTTTCATCAATAGCTATTTTATCAGCGAGCATACCAGTATAGGGAGGGAAAGAATGCACTTCTGGTTCCTCTAACAAAAGCACAGATGATCTATTAGAATGTAGCATTGCAAGATAAAATATATACCGTTGTAATGTATCTGCGATTGAGATATAAGGATAAGGATAAATAAAGCCATCGATTTTTTTCTGTAATCCCATTTCCCTTTCATTTATATTCATAACAAAATCTAGTCCATCATGTTCAAACAAAGAAGATATTTCCTTGTGAATCTTTTTATTGCTATGTATAGCAGAAAAAAGATTTGGCCCATTTGGGGGGAGAAGAAAATAGGGATACATATTTTTTTTGTTATCCAAATATTGATAATAATACTTTTTGATTATACTTAGCTCGTTATTACCACTTATCTCAGCTTGCCCTTCATTACTAATAATTTTATATAAATAAGGGACGACTAAATTGTCCTTCTTATTATTCTCTGCATAAACCTTGAAATCTCCTTTATTCTGTTCAAGTGAATTATTTTTAAAACTTAAATTATCCCAAATATTGTTACCTGGAGCTAGTATAAGATCATATCTATCAATATTATTATAATGATATCTTAAGTACGCTTCTCCAAGATTCGTTCTTACTGAAACTATATCTTTAACTTCATTATCATAAAATAAATTACTTACATTATTATACCGAATAAAACTGGAAAGAAATTTCAAATTATTAGTCTCATATCCCGCACAAAACAAACTTAACGCCTCCAAAATATTAGACTTCCCAACATTAGGTTTTCCTATAAAAACATTAATTTTTTTAGCGTCAAATTTCATGTCCTTTATCGACTTGAAATTCTTTATTTCTACATTCTTTAAGAACTTATCCATGTATTGTTCTTTTTAATTTCACTCAATATACAATTGACTTGCCTATATTCAAAATAAAAGCGATCGCCATTCTTTGAAAGGCAATCGCTTAATTTTATACTTAAACTAATTTACCTAATCCACCAATTTCTTATAGCGAATCCTCTTCGGCTCAGTATCGCCCATTCTTTTCTTTCTGTTTTCTTCGTAGTCAGAAAAGTTTCCTTCGAACCAATACACCTGAGAATCTCCTTCGAAGGCCAGAATGTGCGTCGCCACTCTGTCCAGAAACCATCTATCGTGGGAGATGACTACAGCACAACCACCAAAGTTATCCAGTGCTTCTTCGAGTGACCGAAGTGTATTTACATCCAAATCATTTGTAGGCTCATCGAGTAAGAGAAGATTTGCTCCCATCTTTAATGTCATGGCAAGGTGTACCCGGTTTCTTTCACCACCAGAGAGCACACCAACTTTTTTCTCCTGATCTGCTCCTGCGAAGTTGAACTTACTTACATAGGCTCTTGAGTTCACCTGTTTTCCACCGAGTAGCATGGTTTCTAATCCACCTGTAATCAATTCAAATACTGTTTTGTTTGGATCAAGTGTATTATGTTCCTGATCCAGGTATCCAATCTCTACCGTCTCTCCTACTTCAAAACTACCTGTCTCTGGTTTCAGTTTCCCTGTGATCAGATTAAACAAAGTTGTTTTACCTGCACCGTTTGGACCAATAATCCCAACAATTCCACCTTGCGGTAAAGAGAAATTTAAATTTTCATAAAGTAATTTATCACCAAAAGCTTTAGAAACATTTACGGCTTCAATCACTTTAGCACCTAATCTGTTTCCTGCCGGAATAAATAATTCCAGTTTATCTTCTTTCTGTTTTGAATCTTCTCCCAACATTTTTTCATAAGAACTCAAACGAGCCTTAGATTTCGCC
>JANYCO010000520.1 GCA_025360235.1 Cytophagales bacterium | reverse complement strand
CTTTGAATAAGCCAGCCAGTAAGACAATGGAATGCCAACAATTGCCAATATAAATGTCGTAATCACTGAAAGCTTAAACGAAAGCAATAACGGTCCCCAGTTATTCATTTCCACCTCCTACTCTATTACTGGAATTGATAGCCATATTTTTTAAATACCTTTTTTGCTTTGTCGGAATAAAGATAGTTATAAAATAATTCCGAATCGGTTCCATTTCTTTCTTTTGAAGATTTTAAAAGTACTGCTCCCTGAGCAATTGGTTTGTATGTTTTTTTATCGATCTTAATCCATTTACCCTTTCCCTGCATTTCAGGACTCAAGACTACAGACATTGCTGTAAAACCTATATCCGCTGTTTTCGAACTGATATATTGGTTTACCTGAGTAAGACTTTCTCCATATACCAATTTAGCTTCTGCTTTTTGATACATTTTGTAATAATTCATTGCTTCCACTGCCGCTACACCATAAGGAGCAAGTTTAGGATTGGCTATCGCAATTGCTTTTATCTCTGGGAGAGAGAGTACAGTTAAATTTTTAAAATCAAATTCTTTAAGTGTCCATAGCACTAAGGTTCCATAGCCATATATTTTAGGTGCTGAAATGGTAAGGTCTGCTTTATTGAGTGTTTCCGGATATTCCATATCGGCAGAAAGAAAAATGTCAAAAGGAGCCCCTTCTTTTATTTGTGCCGTCAGTTTTCCGGATGAACCGATAATCAGTTCGATTTCTTTTCCTGTTTCTTTCTCATACTGTGCCTCCATCTCCTTCATTGCATATTGCGCGTTGGCGGCAACTGCTACAGTAACTTTAGTTTGTGCAACTAAATACCCCGAGAGTTGAATGGAAAGAACAACTACCAATAACAATTTCTTCATAATCTTATTTTCAATCAATGATGCAAAATAAGATTTCTTAGTGGACTTTTTCATACTAGATCTTGTTTATTTTATCTTCAATACACATTTCATTCTTTCTTCCTTAAAACTTATGTTTAAACAACTGTGGTCTGAACGAGAAGGACAGATAGAACCAACTTGGCAATAATCCTGCATAACCATATCCTTTATTTTTTGACAAAATCTCCTTTAAAGATACGGTTGGCAGAGTATAGGAAGCGCCAGCGTTTATTTTAGTATAGGGATTTGGTTTGAAAGTTATCAGAAAATCATTTTCAAACCCAAGGTATTTAGGTATAATCACTCCACTTTTAAAATCATCGGATACTTTATTTGTCTTATAATTATTTTCAGAATAGAATAAATGAAAATCTATTTTCATTTCTACCTTCTTGCCTACGTTTTTAATTACAAATAAATATGGATTGAAAAGACCTGCATTACTAATATCTGATGGAAATTTTGTAAAGAAGTCCATCGTACCATTAAAAATATGGGCTACTCCGTACAATGCGTTGAAGTTATGATCGACTACTTTATTAGAAGCCACATGAGTAGCGTCATCTCCACTAAAGACCTCTGCTCCCAGCCTCACTGTAATTTTATCTTTCTTACTGTAACGAATCTCCGGCTGAATGTACCATGCCGTTACTTTTTTACCCGAGGCCAACCATCCTGATTGCAGATAACCACTGGCAGTTAAATACCAATTACCCTTCTGATATTCTATTCGACCTCCATCTGTGAAACGAACATATAATTTTTCTTTATCGTCTTTAGGTTTGGTGGACTGAAATGCTTCTGCCGAATTAATGGAAGATAGAGTCCACTGTTCGTTCAAATTGTATTTCAGATAACTTACTGCAAGTCCTTTGTAGGCCACCGCTCCGTTGTAGGTATTGTCAAAGAATCGTTCTGCCGTGCTTGCATCTTGTGCATTCTGGTTCCATGCAATCGCAAGATCGCTTGAAAATTTTGTTCCATAATATCTTAAATTAAAAGCATCGTGTGCACCCGAGTTTGGGCGCCAGTCGTTCTCTGCAAACAAACGTTGATTGTCAAAAGCCAATTTCTGACGACCCATTCTTACGGATAATCTTGACGTAATAAATGGCTCTGCCCATGCCTCAAAGATCTGGACGGTTCCTTCATTCGATCTTGGATCTTTGTCTCCCCAAACCCTGATATCCTGAATTGAAGTATGAAAGATGAATTTGCCTTCTTGTTTGTAGGTCAATAAAATTCTTGACCGTTGATTGGTAAAAGTGGTTGCTCTTGTAGTATCTCTCCGCAACCTTCCATATCCGTTTCTTATTTCCGAACGTGGTCTGAAATCCAGATCAATAGTGAATGTTTTATCCTTTGGTGTCTTTAATTGTTCCATAGAAATATTAGCTTTCAAAGTGTCTACCTTTTCTTTTGTAAGAATTTTTTCTTTTACTAAAATATTTAAAATATCGTCTGTAGTAGGTTGGGCATTAACAATCCCAAGACTAAATAGCCCCAATAACCCTAGTAAAAATTTCTTTTTCACGTTTTGCTTCGTTATTCTTAATTATGAATAACGAAGCAAACGTATACAAAGAAATAGAAATAAGCAATCCTACTCATAAATTTTAAGGCATTTAACTAAAAAAATACCTTTCAAATAAAATAAAGTTGATTTTTAAGGGCTTTTATGAATAAAAAATTTTGAACACATCTACTATTAAACGTTAATTTATTAACTATTTAAGTTCTTTGTATAAGAAGTCAAAAAAATCTGAAAAGCTTTGTTAAATTCTTTGAATTGCAAAATTGCCTTTTCCCCTACATCCGTAATTATTGCTTTTCCTCCTCCTTTTCCGCCTCTGGAAGAAATCACCAGTGGCTCCTTACTTTTATTATTCATTTCATCAATCAATTGCCAAGCCTGTTGATAAGACATTTTCATTTCCAAAGCAGCCTGTCTGATTGAACCAAGCTCTTTTATTTTCTCCAAAAGATCAATTCTTCCGTATCCTAAAAAAGCTCCGTCTTGTACATCAATCCATATTCGTCCATTGGCTTTAAGGAGTAATTTCTTTTTAGTCATACTTTTTACATGATTTTAAATTAAATATATAAAATTAAAGAATACATTATAATATTAATTTGCTATTAATAACAAATTTTACTACTTATGTTTGATAAAACTAATTCAACCAACCATAAAACATATAAAATTTATGAAACTTTTACCCACAATAAGAATAGCATATTCTGTTGTCCTCTATTTATTGTCTACCATTGCCATGGCTCAGGTAGACCAGTCTTTAAGAGTAGAGTTCCCTATTGAAGACTCCTACGGACAAGAGATCATAACAATCAGCGATCAGCATACAGCGCTTATGATTGGTAAATTCAGAGACCGCGACCGAAAAGTATACCAATGGAGTTTCGACCTGGTGGATCAAAATTTTAAAACCGTCCGAAAAACCCAGGTAGATTTTTCAACGGAATACGATTTTTTTGTTACAAATTTTTATGAAAACCACTATTACGTTTTACAATATGATGTAAAAAAAGGCGGTTACAGTTTGCTCGATTTGAATGTTGTTGACCTTTCAAAAAAAATACAGGAAGGTATACTGCCTAAAGGACTCCGATTTGAGGAACTCCAGGCTTTAAATGGAAACCTTTTCTTATCCGCCTATTCTAAAAAGGGACAAAGTATTTTCATCATCAACAGTACTACCAAAGAAATAAAAACTATTATTCCTAAAGAACTTACTGATCTGAAAATTATGTATACAGATATGCAAAGGGTTGATAACATTATGGAAGAGAAAGAAATTGTATTTAAATATAAAGCATGTGAAAAAGGTGGATGCGATTATATGATGTTACGTTTCAACAGCGCGGGCACTCAACTAGGGAATTTTTTCTTCCTGCCAAAGGCCGATGAAGATAGAGAGCTTACCTCTATTTCAATCTCAAAACTTGCCACCGATCAATACTTAACTACAGGAACCTATTCTGCCACCCGATCAAATATGGCCAATGGAATTTATCTTGCCCGCGTTACCAGTGGAAAGGTTGATTTTATTAAATATTATAATTTTCTGGATCTAAACAATTTCACCAGTTATTTAAGTCAAAAGCAACAAGACAAAATCGAAAAAAAGAAAGACAAAAAAGAAAAAGCGGGTGAAGAATTTAATCTCAACTATTACGTAGCCGTGCATGACATCTCGGTAAAAGACGGTGAATATCTATTCCTGGGAGAATTTTACTATCCTACCTACCGCACAGAAACCTACACTACTATGGGCGCTAACGGAACAATGGTAACCCATACAAGAAGGGTCTTTGACGGTTACCAATATTCACATGCCTGTGTAGCAGGTTTTGACATGACGGGAAAACTCATTTGGAGTAATACATTTGAAATGTATGTGAACTATAAACCTTTTAGTGTAAAACAATTTATCAGAATGAACCAGGAAGGTGAAAATACCAAACTCGTTTACGCTACAGGTTCTCTCATAAAAACGGTAACCTTCAAAAAGAACCAGGTAATAAAAGAAGAATCTGCTAATTTTCTCATGAAAACGGATGATGATGATGTAGTAAAGCGAACGTACAGCAGTGCTATTGAATGGTGGTACGATAGGAACTACATTAGTTTTGGAACTCAGGTCATAAAAAACAAAGAGAACGAACGCGGAAACAAAAAAAGAGAAGTATTTTATTTATTAAAAATCACCTATTAATAATTTATTCTATTGCCGGTAGAAGGGATTTACTACCGGCAATAGAATTTTTATTTTAAAAAATCCGAATACAATAAATATTTCTTCCTAATTAATTTGTATTTCGTAAGCTCCGGTTGCCACGACATGCGGATCTCGGCTTCTTTCATTCCTTTTTTAATCTGAGCTTCTAATAGTTCTGTTCCGGCCAATTTCTTAAAAAAACTATTGAAAAATTTATCTTTCTCAGGAGACTTATGATAAAGTTCTATTAAAAATTTTAGTTGAATACCTGATTCCGGCACATACTTACGAAGGTCAGAACCATAACAGACTTGATTCTCATACAAAGGCTTCTTTGCTCCTTCAGTGCTTTTAGGAGTGAATTGAAATTTACCATATTCTTTTTTCGGTGCACCTATAATCTGAAAAGGACTTTCTGTGCCGCGTCCCACGCTCATAACTGTTCCTTCAAAAAGACAAAGCGATGGATACAAACGAATAGCCTGATCGTTTGGCAAATTTGGAGAAGGTCGTACAGGTAAAGAATAAATTATTTTGTGATCATAATTTTTTAGAGGAATAACTATAAGGTCACAAACTTTACTACTGTCCAACCATTTCTCTCCATTGATCATTTGCGCCAGTTCGCCAACCGTAAGGCCATGCACAATTGGAATAGGGTGCATTCCAACAAAAGATTTATATTTCATTTCCAATACTGGTCCGTCGATATAGTGTCCATTGGGGTTAGGACGGTCAAGGATAATAATTTTCTTTCCATAATCTGCGCAGGCCTGCATGAGATAATGCATAGAACTGATATAAGTATAAAATCTCGTTCCAACATCCTGCAAATCGAAAATAACAACATCTATATCGCTAAGCTGTTCTTTAGTGGGCTTTTTATTTTC
Organism: Cytophagales bacterium; assembly: GCA_025360235.1. GTDB lineage: Bacteria > Bacteroidota > Bacteroidia > Cytophagales > Cytophagaceae > JANYCO01. Next base: position 1,304 of record JANYCO010000520.1, on the reverse strand, counting down.
ACCATAAAGGGAAACAAGAGGGAGACCTGTCTTGGCATCCAAATCATTTTTTATTTTTTCACCGGCATCAGCGGTACCCCTGAAACCATGTTCGGGAGAAAATATTTTTTTTAATTGAATACCTGAGGCTAATAAAGTATCTACTAAGTGCGTCTTCCCCACAAGGGACGAGGGATTTACCATTAACGCTACTTTTTTATTTTTTAATAAAGGAAGATAGAGTTCCAATTGTTCTGCTCCAACAATAATTCTTTGTTGCCCATTAACAGAGATTGAAATCAGTATAAAAACAACCGATAAAAGTAAATGTAGTTTTTGTTTCATTTTTAGTAACTTTACCTCACAAAAATATAACCATTTTTGAATCTATACCTCTTTATATCAAAAAGAATCCGAAAAGGAGACCGTGGGTCTTTTTCTGCAACGGTTACTAATATTGCCATAATAACGGTAGCATTGGGCATTGCCGTGATCATACTATCCTTTGCAGTCCTTGACGGATTTAAAAAAGGTATCAGCAACAAGATCTTTTGTCTGGGAGGCCACCTCCAGGTAACCATGGCTGATAATAAAGAATCCTTTGAAGAAAATCCTTTCTCTATCAATACTGACTTCTACCGGAAATGGAAGAAGATGGAAAATGTAGCCCATGTACAGTCCTTTCTTCACAAGGCCGGCCTTTTACAAACAAAAGAGGAGGTGATGGGGGTCATCTTAAAAGGAATAGGAAAAGACTACGACCGTTCAAAGTTAGAGGGGAATCTTATTGATGGAACTTTCTTCGAACAAAAAGACAGTATCCCCTCTCGTGCTATTATAATAAGTAAAAAAATATCAAATAACCTGAAGCTAAAAGTTGGCGACTCCGTGCTTATGTATTTCGTACAGAATCCTCCACGCTTCCGGAAATTAATAGTTAAAGGAATATATGAAACGGGATTGGAAGAATTTGATGAACAGATCGTCTTCGGAGACATAAGGCTTATCCGTCAACTCAATAATATGGGAGACACGCTGGTTGGAGGGTATGAAGTATTTGTAAAAGATCTGGATAAGATAGACGCTGCTTACGAGGAAGTAAATGACAAAACAGAATTCGATATGTATGTTGAAAAAATATCGGACAAATATCCCCAGCTATTCGACTGGCTGCAGCTTTTGGATAGAAATGTGCTGGTATTTCTCATCATTATATTATTGGTTGTAATGTTCAATATAGTTACAGCAGTATTCATCATGATCATGGAGCGGACTACCATGATCGGAATGTTGAAAGCTTTGGGGGCTGCTAATGGCCAGGTCAG
>JANYCO010000504.1 GCA_025360235.1 Cytophagales bacterium | reverse complement strand
TCCTGCAGAATACTTGCGAACTCTTTTTACCTGTCCATGCATTTCATTCATTTGAAATGCATACCCTTGAGAGAGATGTGGCGCACACCAACTATAACTTGCTCCAACTCCACCAGCGGCAGCGCCTATTTTTAATGGAGTTTCAAAACGTTTTGAAACAGAAGTATTTTTCACAACAAATGGAAAGTCTTTACAAGTATAGTATTCATGAATTTCATATCCTGTTGAGGTAATACCAGTATGAATATTTGTAACTTTTATTTCAGAATAACCTATCGATGGTGATGGCAATAATGATTCACCTATCGGGCCTTCATTTGCATAAACATCTCTTCCATACATAAAAGCATTCAACTTACTTTGATGATCTTTGTCGAGTGGGTTTACCAACGGATTTTCCTTCCTTCCACTGGAGGGCTCATTAGTAGCTACACCACTTGAAATTTCAACTAAATCACCAAGTCTATCATGTACTTTCGTCTTATACGAATATTCCTGTCCATACAAAGATGGAACTCCTGTAAGAGAGCCTTCATCGTACATCATTAAACGTTTCACCCTTATTCCTCCTCCTCTTTTTGCATGCGAAAGAGGTACTTGCAACCTTACATAACTCATATTTGGATCCATGTAACCACATAGCTGAGAAACACCTAAAACCTCTCCTGCAATACTAAGCATTGACAATATTTTAGATTTGGCGTCGTCTTGGTTGTCGGAAGGTTCGTCACTCAAACTATTGGCATGATTAGTTACCAGACCTTGTCTATTATTTTTATAAAATTCTTTACAGGCTGTGTAAGGAAGTTCGTGACGGTTTTGTGTTGGGTGATTGATAGATTGAAAATTTTGCCCTGAACCATTTTTTAAAACGAAATATGGGTATAAATTCCCTCCTACTTGCTCTAAGCCATATCCTGAAATTCTAGTGTAACCATCAATGAATTCGGCATTATTAGTAGTAAAATCTACACTGTTCCCATCTCCTACCAATCGATACAAACAATTAAAATACATCCTATTATTTTCTTTATTTGCCAACATTGGTTCAAATAAATCATGTACTAAATCCAATGTTATTTCAGAAGGTTTGTATCCCAACTTATACAGATCAACATAAAATTTTTCTTTATTGTTTTGAGTATTACCATCGGTATAACCTGACAAAGGAACCATCATCATAGCCCTTTTATCTTGGACGTATTGGTAATCGGCTTGTTCATATTGTATATGAATTTCTCCACCACTTGGCAAAGTAATTTTTTTAAGGCACCAGGCTGCCGGATCAAATTGAGGCCCAGGATCCTGATCAACGTATGGCCAGAACTGAGATAAATTTCCTAAATCATTCCGTAACCCTTGATAATTCCGAAAGTTTCCCCATCTATCTGAATTGATAATATTGTAACCAGGATTTTCATTCATCCCGCTTCCATAATTACTAAAAGCTGAATACTTAGTAGGATAAGTGGCAACAGGATAATTATAGTCGAAAACATAAGGCGCTATTTTGCTGGTATATTTACCATTGTATTCAAACCAAACTTTTTTCAAGGTTAGTTTTCCATTACCCAATGCAAAAGATGGATTGTTGTAATGAATATTATTGGGAAGATTTTTACATAACTCATAAGAATAATCAAAGTGTACCGTCTTAAGAGGAAGTGCTCCAACTTTTGCCTTAAAAATCATTCCTTCTGCTCCTACCAACTCATCACAATCTCCAATGGCATACAATTCTATTTTCTTAAGAACTTTCTGAAATTTACCCCCTGTTACATTTCCCGTTACTCTTCCTTTTACAATATCTTCTAATGAAGATCCTGGAGGTAATGCTTCTAAGCCTTCCAATCTATCTTCTGTATAGAAAATAGCAACATGTGTTTTTGAAACAACAGAATGAATAAAGTATAATTCCTTCTCCCCATAACTCATACTAGCCATATCATCGTCATTACGAGAAAGACCTCCATAACTAAAACTACTGTTGTTATATGGGTTACGATAGCTGTACCAATTTCCAGTACCTCCTGCTACTCTGGTATAATTGAAACGGGTATAAGAACCAAAATCATCTGTAGAAGGACCATCCATATTACGGTCTACATAATCTGGGCTGGTTATTTGAGTCAATAAAAACTGAGTGGCATACATTACTCCTCCATTCATTTCTTGTCCAAATTTTTTATCGGTACTCCCTTCACTAAACCCTCCTCCATTCAAATTAACCAACAACCCTTCAGAGCCTGCTACCTGGCTAAAATCACCAGCTTTAACACTATGTTGTAATTCCTTTTCATTACGTGTGTATATTGGTAAGCCATATACATAACGGATTCCATCTGAATTGTAGGTTACAACTTCTCCTGCAATTTGATCTCTATTGCTAGGTGAGTAAGAATCTCTATCGCTATTATAATTTTTAACAGTAAAATTATTAACACTTGTTTCTTC
>JANYCO010000450.1 GCA_025360235.1 Cytophagales bacterium | reverse complement strand
ATATAGTCCACGCCTATATCGATATTATTGAAAATAAAGAAAAAATATTATTGGTAGCATCTTCTCCGCATCCAGATATTAAAGCGATCCGCGCTGCCATTGAGAAAAAAGAAAATTACGAATTTAGACTTTATATTCCTGGTATAACGGAATACAAAGAAGATAAATACGATCTGTATGTTTTGCACCAGTTGCCTGACTATGCTGGAACGGCAAAAAATATTATTGATAAAATAAACAAAGACGGAAGTTCAGTTTTGTTTGTGGTGGGAAATCAAACTAATCTGAATCAGTTTAATAATATAAATAAAGTAGTGAACATTGTTTCTCTCCAGGGGCAAAAAGATCTTGTTACGCCCTTCTATAATAACAGCTTCGATCGTTTTATTACAGAATCAGACGAACAGTCTGTAATCAATAATTATCCTCCGCTTACAGTGCCTTATGGGGAGTATAATTTAAAAGAAAGTGCTGATGTGTTGATGTATCAAAAAATAGGCAGCACCATTAGTTCAAGGCCTCTTATCCTTGCCAGTGCGGACCGCAAACAAGCAGTTATTACAGGAGAAGGGCTTTGGCAATGGCGCCAGCATGAGTATCTGGAGACTCAGGATAATAAAGTGTTTGATAAGTTTATAGGAAATCTTGTTCAATATCTTTCAGCCAAGGAAGATAAAAGAAAGTTTAGAGTATATCCGATTAGCAATGAATTTTTGATTACCGATCAGGTGTTTTTTGAAACGGAAATTTATAATGACTTATTTGAAAAACTTTACGGTCAAAAAATAGACTTAAAAATTTCGGATGAAGAAGGAAAGGTAACTTCCTATTCGTTTGCCAATGGAGAAAATAATTCTCGTTTTGAAATAAAAGGATTAAAACAAGGAGTATACAAATACTCTGCTACAACTGAGTTAGGAGGAAAATCAGAAAAGTCCGAAGGTAGCTTTACTATAAAAGAACTCATGCTTGAAGCCCTTAATACCACTGCTGATTACGAGTTATTAAGACAACTTTCGGCTAAAAACAACGGTCGTTTTGTCACTGCTTCAAATCTGAATCAACTGGCGGAAACTATTATAGCCAGTCAGCCAAAAACTATTTTGCATACTAATGAAGAGTTGGTAGAGTTGGTAAGTTTACCTTGGTTGTTTTTCTTGTTGTTGACCCTTGCATCAGTGGAGTGGTTTATGAGAAAATACAGAGGATCGTACTAGGATTTTTGGATTGTTTTATTGTCCTTGCTGGCGTTCCCACCAGTAAATTTTGTATTACTAAATAAGTCCAAACAAATCTCTAATCCCAATCTGCTTCTCTTTCGTAAAGCCTTCCCCATACTTCACTCCAATTGCATGTCCAAATTCCACAGCTCTGGCTTCTATGAACTGCATGAATTCAGGTGTGGAGATATAGGATATAGGTTCTTTGCTATTAGGGTCGAAGAATTGAGATTTAAATATTTTGATGGATTCCAGTTTTTTCTCCCAATAAGGTGTTATATCAAATACAAAATCCGGTTGGAGCATTCTGTCCTGAATATAATGATATATATTTTTAGGTCGCCATACTCCTTGTCCTGTTTCTATTTTTCTTAAGCCGGAAAGAAAACAGGCTCTGATGGCTACAGCACCTCCCATGCCATGGTCAGGATGACGGTCTTCTATAGCGTTGGCTAAAACAATTTCAGGTTGGTATTTTCGTATTGCTTTTACAATAGCCAAAAGACTTTTCTCATCGTTTTGGAAAAAGCCATCGGCCAGTCCAAGATTTTCTCTTACTGAAAGGCCAAGGGTCTTAGCGCCCTCTTCAGCTTCATGCGCACGTGTTTCAGGAGTCCCCCTTGTACCTAATTCTCCTCTGGTAAGGTCTACTACACCTACTTTTTTGCCCATGGCCACATGTGCTAAAATGGTGCCCGAACAGGCAAGTTCTGCATCATCCGGATGGGCGGCCAATACTAAAATATCTAACTTCATCTTATTTCTTTTGCTGAGTAATTTTAAAATTACTACAAATTGGTTAATTTTCAGTCATGAAGAAATATTTATTTATTGGGATATTGCTGATTTCTGTTTTTTCCTGCAAAGAACCGAAAGAAAAAATTCCGGACAGTGTAATACCTATGGATAAAATGATAAATGTATTGATTGATGTTCATTTAATTGAAGCTAATATTTCTACCAAAAATACTCCAAAGGATACAGGTATAATTTATTTTAATAAGTATAAAGTAGATCTTTATAAAAAATATAGTATTACCGATAGCCTTTATAAAAGAAGTTTTGATTTTTATGCCGCTCGCCCTGGTCTAATGGATAAAATGTATGAAAAGATAATTGATAGTTTGAGCCTGCTGGAAGAAAAGGAAAAATAGATTAATTCATAATTATTCTAAAATTTCAAACTCCACCCTCCTGTTCAATTTTCGTGTAGACTCTTTAGAGTTGTCAGCAATAGGCAGAGCTCCGCCGTAGCCTATGGTTTCAATGCGATCCTCTGTTATTCCTTTTTTCATCAGGTATACTTTTACATTGTGTACCCGTTGTTCGGAAAGTTTTAAGTTGGCGTCTTGTTTGCCTACATTGTCGGTATGCCCTTCTACTCTTATTCTTACCGTTTCTTCACTTTCCAACCAACTGGCTAGTCGGTCTAGTTCTACTTTTCCTGCAGGTGGAATTTCCGGGTCTCCCTGGTTAAAGGATAAATTGTGAAGTTGAAATTTCTCTCCTCTTTTAGATAATAAAGAATCTTCAATTACATCTCTTTTTCGGTATTTGATGGTATAAACTCCAGGAGCTAATTCATCACCTTTTTGAATGTCAGCAAAACTGATTACCCGTCTGCTAGGTTTGTATTTTTGAGCCATTACCTCTCTGTATTCAGCACGCATGATGGTGCGCATTTCAGGAGGAACATAGCCGTCTGGCATGGTTTCAATATAGGAAAATTCTATATCGTCCATAGCCAGATCGTTTCCTGAAATATTAGTATTTACATTCTCAATGCTGATGGTCACAGGCCCGCTGTGTGTGCCGGAGTACCAGATGGAAGTCGTATAGACCCAACGGTAAAGATGATAAAGATCTCTGTCTAATTCTCCGACTTGTTTTCCGTTTACAGCAAATTTTATGGTGGGATCATTGCCTTTTACATCCCCATCGTCAAAAGCAAAACTACTTGTAACGGGTTGGTCTTTGTATAAATTGCAATAGTAAACAGAAAATTTGTACGTGGAATTAGGAACAACAGTTACTTCTGTACTCCAAATTTTTTTGCCGGACTGGTCATCAGAATTTAATACAAGGTAATTGCCATTCCCGTAGGTATGGTCGCCACCAATAGGGTTTATAAAATCTTTATTTAGTCGGGAAGCATTATTGGTAATCGAATATTGGCCAGGGTCAGTGCCATGGTAATTATATATGAACTGGCTGGTAAAAGCAAAATTACCATCTTCAAAGTCTCCGTTTTTTACGAGATTAATGGTTCTATTTTTTGTCTGAGCAAAAAGTGCAAAGGAACAAAAAACGATCAGTGTAAGAAAAGCAAAAAGTTGCTTCATTATGATTTCCAGTAATTTAATAATGACTCAAATTTAACCATAATTTCGGGTTTATAGTATAACTTTACATAAAGAGCGCTTAGTATGTTATCTTCGCTAAAGAGTTGAAATAAAAA
>JANYCO010000414.1 GCA_025360235.1 Cytophagales bacterium | reverse complement strand
TTTTTATTTTGCCTTTCTCTTTTATAATCATCTTTCCATTATTGAGAACAATGATATGTTTGTTGGGCTCTGTCGTTTCCCAACGCATCAGATTAGGTTTCGTAAAATAGAATTTTCCTTTTGAAACCACTTTGTCGGTCATGACCGAAACAAATTTCTCCTGTATAAAATCGGCTTCATTCGAATTTATTTTTTTTGACTTTTCATTAAAATTTTTCCTGAAGGAGGCCGTATCTTTTAAAACCTTAAAGCCTTTGGGCTGCGAAAGGGCAGGAGTGGAGCCAACTATAAATAGAAGTATAAATATCGATAGACTAAGATTCTTCATAAGCGTTTATTTTCAATAGTTCGGTTAGGCTTACAATTCTATAACCATTTTTTTGAGCAAATAGTATGATCTCTTTTAAGGTTTCTAAAGTATTAGAACCAGTGTCATGAAAGAGTAAAATACTACCTGGTTTTATTCGGTCAGTAACTCTTTTTAATAATTTGTTGGTATCGGTAATAACGGTGTCAAGCGAACGGACATTCCAACCAATGGAAATGAGCTCAAGTTGCTTTACAGCTCTGGCTATATTGGGATTGGTGACTCCATAGGGTGGACGGAATAGCGTTGGTGTAAGTCCGATGATTTCTTTAATTGTATTATTATTTAGTCTCAGATCTTCTATAACTTTTTTAGTAGGATAGAAGTCATAAAAGTAAGAATGAGAAAAGGAGTGGTTGGCAATAATATGGCCTTCTTCTCTTATTTGTTTTAACAACGCTTCATTCCCTTTTATTTTTTTTCCAATAACAAAAAAAGAAGCCTTGATTTGATTTACTTTTAGTGTCTCAAGAATTAGGGGAGTCTTTGTGGCATCTGGTCCATCATCAAAACTCAATGAAAGTGTTTTTTGGTTGGTTTCTGCTTTACAAACTGATTTTACAAAAAAACCCAGACCAATAAATGCAGATCCTACTGCCAATACCAATGAATACAAGAAAGGTGGCAATATTAAATAGTACCATGGAAATTCTAAGAAGAAATAAGAAGCTGTTGTTAGAACAAAAGCCAACAAGAAAATCCATCTTATGTTCTTGAAAGTTAACATTTTTCTATCAAAATAATACTGTGATCCGTCCCTCCAAAATGATTGTAGATCAATACTGAAGAAGCATTTGAAGGATTACTCTTATTTATTATTTTGGTACACTGCCATAAAGCGAAAGACGATGCCGTATGGTATTCTCCACAATATTTTTTGAATGTTTGAGTAACAGAATTTTTAAACATGCCATCCTTGAGTTTATCATAAATAATGTCAGTCTGCTTATTCCTGGAGTTTCCAAGCAAGACCAAATCAATGTCTTTTATCGTCTTTCCTGATTCCAATAAACAAGTATTGATCTTTTCAGTAAGAATTTTCACATCGCTTTTGCCTACATAGGTTTTTACCGATGAAATTTTGGCAATAGACTTTTCTGTTTTTTTTCCGGATAACAAAAAGAAAGCAGCGCCTTCACCTCCTGGAGTGCTGGTACTATATAGACCAAGCTGCTGAAGAAGTTTAAAACTATTATTGGTAAGTTCGTCTATTCCTCCCACCAGCACATTCTCCGCTGATCCCTCTTTAATCAACAAGCTTGCATCCATTAAAGCTGATTCAAAAGAAATGCCGCGATGTGTGTAAGTGAAATTGTATTCATTGCAACCCAGCAACAAGGCAATCTGTCCTCCCACGGTATTGTGAGTAGATTGTATGAAAGGAGTAGGGGTGAGAAGTTGTTCGTTATTGTCAATAATAGAATGAATGAATTTTTCGGTATCTTCTAAACAACCAAGGCCAGTGCCTGTTATAATAGCGTCTGGTTTTTCAACTCCTGCATTTTCAAGACATTTTTTTGAAGCCGCTATTCCCATCTTTATTATTCGCGACATTCTACGCAGTTGGGTAGAGTTGATTACGTTTTTATATTCCGGTTCTATGCATTTCAATTGGCCGGAAGTAGCTATAGTCATAGCCTCTAGCGAAAAACCAATTTCGTTAAAAGTAGATTGCGGAGAAATAATCCCGGTGCCGTTTATGAAAATTTCCATTCCGTAACTTGGATAGATGATTACAAAAGATTCATTTATGCCAAAATAGGTTTTTTCGCTTTTACCATATCAATAGCCGTAAACATAGCAGCTCTAAATGAAGATTCGTTCGCTAAGTTTTTTCCTGCTAAGTCATAAGCAGTGCCATGATCAGGTGAGGTTCTGATGAATGGAAGTCCTGCAGTAAAATTAACGCCGGAATCAAAAGCCAATAATTTGAATGGTACTAAGCTTTGGTCGTGGTACATGCCAAGCACACCATCGAATTTTTTATAATGTTTCGAACCAAAGAAACCATCAGCCGGAAAAGGGCCGAAAGCCAGAATCCCTTTTTGTTTTAGTTCTTCTATAAGTGGGGCGATTATTTCTTTTTCTTCAGTTCCTAATAAGCCATCTTCGCCTGCATGTGGGTTCAAGCCCAGAATAGCGATCTTTGGCTTAGAAATTCCAAAATCATTTTTTAAAGATTTGTACAGAATATTCGTTTTGGTAAGGATTTTTTCTTTGGTAAGTTTAGACGGGACTTCTGAAAGTGGTATATGTCCTGTTACCACACCTATTCTCAATTCGTCACAAACCAATAGCATAAGGCTGTCAGAGACTTTTGCTTTTTCAGTCAGGTATTCGGTATGGCCTACGAAATTGAAATCGGGGTTTTGAATATTTTTCTTGTTGATTGGAGCAGTTACGATAGCGTCAAGATTTCCGGTCAATACATCTTCTGTAGCGCGTTGTAATGAGATGAACGCACATTTACCAGCTTCGGGAGCTACTTTCCCCGGTACAACTTCAAAGTCTTCGTCCCAGCAGGTAATAAGGTTTGATTTTTTAGCAAATAGTTCTGAGATGTTTTTGATAGAATGTAAACTTAGTTCTTCTACCTCCACCATTCTTTTATACTTAGCAAATATTTTATAATTGCCATATACAACAGGAATGCAAAGTTTCGATACTCTTGGATCGGAAAGGGTTTTCATAATAACCTCAGGACCTATGCCATTAAAGTCTCCCAGAGATATTCCTATTACAG
>JANYCO010000351.1 GCA_025360235.1 Cytophagales bacterium | reverse complement strand
CTAAAAATCTGTTTGCTTTCAGAATTAAAAAAGCAATAAAGTCGCATGAATTGGGATTTAACTTTTTTGAACAATTAGGTTATGTTGATGGTACCGGATTTAATAAAATTCGTCAAAAAATAATAACTACAGATGGGCGATTGAACTTTAGTACTTTTAAAGTTTTCTACGAAGTTGGAATGGGAGAATGGCAGGATGGAGTGATCGATAAAAAAGCATATTCTTTTTTGTATGACAAACCAGGAAAAGATTCTATCGTACCAACAGGAAGAGATTTTGGATGGCATAACAATGCCTTTAAAAACAATCGTTGCTTTTCCTTACAATTTGATTTCAAAAAAGAAGCAACCGTTATACCTTTTAGCTTGCAGTTTTATTCGATTGGGAAAGGAGTTGTAAACGTAAACAGCCAGATTCTAAATTCTGCAAATAATCATGCAATTGGTACTCCTGCGAACGTGGGTACAGCATATGATATCACTACTTTCCAGGGTGCAATCACTGATCTTGGCCAGATGACCAACAACAGACAAGGGGTATATTTGAAACACGAAGACACTTACGGTAAGTTAAAAGTAATGGCTGGTTATGGTGCATCACAAGAGATCGAAAACGATACTATCAATTCCAGCAACATGATTTCTTATTGGCACCAAGCAAACCCATTCACTACTTCAAGATTTGCTTACTTCCAAAGTCTTACCGGACCTTATGGAAGAACGACTAGTGCTTTTAGAAGGACCTATGAGAAATTTACGATTACGGACACACAAGTTAATTACAAAAAATCATACAACACTCTTGTGCTTAGTTTAAAATATAAATTAAACTTGTTTAACAAAGAGTTAATTATTGCCAACTATAACAATTACAACTCGGTTCAGGATAAATTATCTTTTGCACCAAAGTTTAATGACAAAGCTTTTATTAGAACTTTCTATGAAGAGTTTAATGCATTGTATGGTATACATCCTAAAGTGACCATACTTACTTTTGCAAGTTTTGAAAGGGTATTGGGAAATAGAAGGATGAATATGGCAGACGCAAATGGAAATGAAATAAAAAATGTCAATGGGAGATTAATCGCCTCAGCAACTGGTAAGACAATAAACCAATACGGTCATGGTTTTGGTGTTGGTCTTGATTATTGCTTTACCACAAGAGCGGGTATTTATATCCGAAACAGATGGTTTGGCCACAAAGACACAAACTTTATCTTTGATAAATACAGAGGTATGGAAACAACAGTAGAACTTAAAATATTTTTCTAATTCATAAACAGATCAATAGAATGAATAAATTAAACAAAACGCTTTTAGTCATCTTTACGGTAGTATTGGCTGGAGGTATATTTAGTGCTAATGCTCAGATTGTATATTTCAACGGATTAGGACGTGCCTTGGTCACTTCTGAAAATTTGAATGGCCATATGCTTAGAGACACGACAGGTGGCCAGAAGAAGGATACAACGTCAAAAAGAAAAAGTACAGATGGGTATACTGTATTTGACTTGGGAGTAAATGCACAACCAAATGAAACACTTAGAGCAAGTGCTATACTCCGTGTAAAAAATGCTTTTGGTGGTTTTTATGGAGATGGAGCTTCTCTTGTTTTTCGTCAGATTCGTTTGGATGGTATCATTGCCAAAAAAGTTAAATATGAACTTGGAGATATAGATCTTGAATTGACCCCATATACTTTATTCAATTTTAATGAAATGTATCATGATTATGAATCGGATGCCTTTGCTATGAGAAGAAGTGTGGTGGCGTATGAGAATTTTAACTTCGGAAACAAATGGCGTATGCAAGGTGCCCACGCACAAAGCAGTTTTAAGTTCAATAAAATAATTGAAAAAATAAGTGTAAGAGGTTTTTCTACCCGTACTAAAAAAAGTAATTACTTAAGTTCTCCGGACAGGTTATTATTCGGTGGTAGAATCGAAGTATTGCAAAGTAAATTTTTTCAGGTAGGGGCAAACTTAGTAAGAATGGTAGATCTTCCTCAGACTGCTATTGACACGCTTGTTAATTTTAAAAATAACGTTGCGACATTTGATGGTAAATTTACTTATGGAACGGATAAATTAGAATTCGGACTATTGGGAGAGTTTGGGTTTTCTAAAAATTCTTTCCGTACCAAAGGCATAAAAGATACTGTAGATGGGAAAGACTTTTTCTATGATGCAACAGTTTATGCAAAATACAAACCACTAAATATTAAAGTATTTGGCTCGTACAGAGAAGTAGGCTATTTCTTTTCAAGCCCTTCAGCTCAAACAAGAAGAATATACGACTACAACGCCACTGGCCCTGTATCTTCCCCAATACCTGTAGGAGCCCATGCCGCTAACGTATCCACTGGATTACCAGCAGGCTCTCTATTTACATCTGTTTCAAATAATTCGGCGACTAGGACACCTGTTATGTTAGATAGGATGTCAGATGAAACAGCAAGAAATACTTCAATACAAACGTCTTTGATGAATTATTTACCTCAGTACAATAATATCACTCCTTATGGACAAGCTACTCCAAATAGAAAAGGGATGAGTTTTGGGATGAGTGGTGGAGACGTAGATCGTTTGATAAAAGCAGATGTTACAATGGATATGTTAAGTGAGATTGTCTCAGAAGGTACACCAGATGGGAAAACAAGAAAGTTCATGGGAGCAAGAGGTGGTGCAATGTTGAATCTTCATAAATTATTAAGATTTGAAAAAGCCATTACACTTTCAGGAGGAATGCGTTATGAAAAAACAACAAGAGATGGAGTGAACAATATCAATTTCACAAGTTCTATCATTGATGTAGGACTTACTGTTGAGGTAATAAAACAATTAGATTTGATAGGTGGTTATAAAGGAATGATGGCAAAAGGTAATGAATTTATAGCTTATAGAAATCAGTTTAATGTAATAGGTGGATTTAATTCGTTCAGTGGTATGAATCAAACTCAAAGCTTACTTTCAGGTGGTATCAGATACAGATTTAGTAAGAATACGTACTTTACTGCCCAAGGAATTAGTTCAACAAATAAATTTAGTCCTTCAGATTCAAACTATGGAATAAATCAATTGTTCTTGAATTATACAATGATATTCTAAAACGCATACAATTATGAAACTAAGAGCTCTTATAATAATGATTGTAACAACTCTCCTTGTATCAGGAGTTGTCTTATATAGTTGTACAAGAAAAAAGGTAGAATATCTTGGACCGGAGTATTTATCTGCTCCAGCAGGATTCACCGCTTCTAATTTGACCGTTACAAGTCCTGTAGATTTCACCTCAGGTGTTTGTAATGTAACAGCGAATTTTAGTAACAGAGTCACTTACACGGTTACCTTCAAGGGTCTTGTTTCTGGTGCCGTAAGATCGTATACTGGGGTTAATAATCTTATTGATGTTTCTTCCAGTGGTGGAATTTGGAATGGTAGCAACGATGGTTTGTATTTTTTCAGAAGTGGAGAGCCAGTAGATGTTACTGTAAGTTTTCTTGGAACAGACTATACATTGAAAAGCTCCATGATGATAACAACAGAACGAAATCCTTTCACAGGAAATCCTAATCTTATTCCTCTTGGAGTAATTAGTGGTGGAACTGTAATAAACAATGGTTACGAATTTTCTAATGTAAATCCAGGTTCGTTCCCTTATCAGTTTGCTTTTAGTACAGCAAAGGCAGTTCCTACTCCTTTTGCAGAAAGAGTGTTGGAAACTGTAGAAAAAATTAAAGCTATAAATGGTACACATGTGTTAAGGCTATCAGGAATTTCTGCACAACCTGACGGATTCTTTATTGGTGGAATACAACACAGGGCTGGTGCTCTAAACTCAGTTAGTTCTTTTATGTTACCTACTACCTGGACCGATCCTTCTCAAATTTATTTCAACGTTTACATATGTGGAAATGGAGCAAACTATGCTACAGTTAATCTTGAATTCCATGAATCAGATTTAAGTAATCCTTTAAATGCCGGAGGTAAATTTGAATGTCCTGTTACTACAAATATTGAAAACTCATATAATCATGACCCTTGCACCGATGATGGTTGGGTTTATGCTATCCCTGTTAATTTTACAGGATGGAGACTAATAAGCGTAAAGTATAGCAATTTATCAAGAAGTGTTTCTGTGAATAATGGTGGTAGTGGGGATGGTATTAAGGAACCTACAAGAGTGGCGCGAATTCAAATGGGTGTAGTAGCTACTCCTGCTTTTAAAGAAGCGAAAGTACTTCTGGACTATCCGGTAATTTCTTACGGTGCCCCTTTTGACCCAAGTAAATAATATTTTAAAAATCA
>JANYCO010000249.1 GCA_025360235.1 Cytophagales bacterium | reverse complement strand
GGAAAAAATGTCTTAGTCAGGATTGATTCAAACGGAAACGAAACTGTTTTGAAATATGGACTAGATCCTCAATCAACAATAATTGAAAGTGTAAAATAATTAAAATATGAAAGAATTAAATTTATTTAAAATTTTTATTTTGCTTTCAATCCTTTCTAATATGTCTTGCAAGAAAAAGACAGAAGCTCCTTCCAATGATGAATCTACTAAGTTATACCGACTGGATATTCGTCATATAGAATTTTTATCCATATTGCCAGTTGATCCTTATTACGCCACTACTCCTTTTTATGATCCTAAAACATTCTTTAAAGTTTCTACCGATGGCAGTTTTCAAGAGATTGTATATTTAAGTAAAAATGGCACTCCACTTAAAATGAGTATGCTACCGAGTTCAATTTGCAATTTAAACGCTGACTATATTTTTGTCGCGACAGAATATGATTATCAAACTCAGACAAGTGCTTATCTAATCAGAAAAAGTGACGGTGTTTTATTCCCAATAAAATTTGATGAAGCGATTGATTATTTTATGGAATGGCCATTTGGGAAAATAGACGTATTTCAGGGACCAAATAATCACATCTATTTCTCTGCTTATTCTAACCTTGTTGTTAAAATTTATAAAGTAAATATAAACAACCCAAGTAACATGCGTGGCATTATATGTTCACCAACAAATGAAAATATTGAAAATTATGCCGTCGACTCAAGAGGTAACATTTTATTTTGTTCAACAAACGGAATTAAATACAACCGAATTAAAAAAGCAAATGGTTCGATTGAAAATGTGAATGCCAATATCGCAGGGATATGTGTTGGTTCTGATGATAATTTCTATTATGAGGATTATAAAGGTGCTACCATTGATATTATTCAATTAAAGATAGACAATTTATACAATTCTACTTATACAAATCTTGGAAGTTATTCTACCAGTGCACTGTCCAGTTATTCAAACAATGGTACTGTATTGGGAACTCCTTATAAATTTTTGAATGGGACTAAGACTGTATTTGCAAATATAAATGTATTTGAAGAACTGGATCCTGCAACTACTGTTACTACCTATACAACACCAATAAGTGGAATTATAGACATTTCCAATTCGACCAACTTTATCTATCTTTCTGGTAACAGTGCATTAAATCAGGGAGAATTATTGAAAATTTCAAAAAGCAATTATTCCTCTTATAGCAATATTGTTTCTCCTACAAACTATAGTGTATATAAACTCGCTTCTTCCAGCAATGATGTTGTTGTTTTCTCAGCGTTAAGGCTTAGTGATGGGAAAAATGTAATAGTAAGAATTGATAATACAGGAACCGAAAATATACTAAAGAAAGGAGTGGATCCTCAATCCACTGTTATTTCTTATGTGAAATAATTCTATCTTTTCGGATCCTCTCCGTATTCATTATTACCAGAATTACCATCTGAAGTCATTAAGACAAGGAACCATATTGATCCAACGAAAGGAATCAGCGTAATTAAAATTGCCCATCCGCTTTTCCCAACATCATGAAGTCTCCGTATTACAACAGCTATACCTAAAATAATCATCACTAAAGCATAAATCATATATAACGAACCATAGCCAACACCATCCATTGCGATACCAAGCACATTATTTACAATCATGGCGGCAACAGAAAAATCATGTGAAACAAAATAAACATCCAATATTCTGTACGACGTGATCTTCCATTAAAATCAGCATACCTTTTCAAAACTTGTAAATACCAATACATAATTTATATTTTTTATTATTGTACAATCGTCCCCATCTGTACCACCTCAAAATCATTGGCAGTAAGGTCTCCCAAATTTTGTAGATCATCATTATCCCAGCGTTCATCAGGAGCTCCTGTGATATAAAAACTTGAGCCAATATCTGCCAGGATGATACCATAAGTTTTCATTGCCTGAAGAATTACCTGATTAGTGGTAGAGTAGGAACTGATGTTAAAACTACTTTTTAAGCGCAAGCGCATCCCCATCGGAACGGGTGTCAAAGCACTAGTATTCGTGCCGTTTACAAGATGTTTTGCCGGAAGTGTATAGGAGGGTGAAACTTTACTTTTGGGTAAAGTAAAGCGAATGGCATGATCTATTGTACCCGTTAAAACTTCTTCATACCTTACTAATACAGGGAATATAGGCAACCCTGCTGCATCAGCAGAAGTCCATCCATCTGGGCGATAGGTAACAGTATTCAAATCAAAAATAACTCCGCAGGAGGCTTCCCATGTGCCATCGCCACGACTTGCGTTGTAAAGTTCATATAATGTTCCGTTGTCTTTATTAACTGCAATCACATGACTATCACCTTGTCCATTGCCTTCAATAGATGCATTCAAAGGAATAGGATAGGGACCCTTGTCACTCTCCGAACCGTAATTGGCATCATAGCCATTGCCACGAAAGGTGATTCCAACTTTTGGTTGCTTGTTGCAAACCACCACGTATGGAATCCCAATAGTAGATCCCGCATAGATTCCGGAACCAAAATCAGCTTTTACATGAGGGCTACCCCCATCCAGTAAAGTAATAATATCTGCCGATCGGCTATCTACATTGGCTGTTGAAATATCTGTATTGATCGGATGACTGGCAGGGAAAATTGTAATTGTTTCTAATTGTGCTTTGGTTACAGATGTACATACATTCGTACTTCCGGGAACAGCCGGAGGAGTTTCGGTTTGATCTTTTGACTTCTTCTTACAGGAAAGAACCAGTAATAGGAGCAAACAAAATAGTGTTAGTCTTTTCATAGGTGTAAAAATTTATGAGGTTAGTAAATGAAAGATACAGAAAAATTCTGTGATTATTCTTTTTTATAAATCGAATAATTTTCATTACATTTAAATAATACAATATTCTACTAATATATGAAACTATATCTACTGGCTTTCCTCTCTGTGCTCTTTATAAGCATGAATACCGAGACCAAAACCTCAGAAACAATAAAACTTTTTCAGAACGGTAAAGAAGTAAAAGACAAAATCAGTCTGAAGTCGGCCGGGAAAATTGAAATAGTACTTCCTGTAGGCTGGAGATACATCAGTGGCAAAGTCAAAATTCTGCAAGGAGAAGAAATTAAAAAATCACTCACTGTAGTAGGAGAAAAAGGCCTGAAAGATTTTGATTTGCTTCAATTCATAAAATTAAATGCCATTTCCGGAAATCATGTTTCCCTCGAGTTATCTGTAAGAACAAAAGAGACCGGAACGTTATCTACAATGAAAATCCCTATCGAATAAAAAGATTCTCCAGGTAATACAACTTCAGCGTTAAGAAGATGTTCACAGACTTAGGAGTATGAAATCAAAAAAAATCCGTACCTTAAACTAATTTTAAATTACTAACCATAAAAAACGATAAGATGAAAAAATTAATTCTGATGGTATCCATCCTATTCTCCGCTATTACCTTCGGTTATACACAAGCACCTGAAAAATCAAACGCCATTATCATTACAATGTCCGATTCTGCCAGTCTAAAAGAGAAAGTTCTGAAAATTTTAGCAGACAAAGACTATACTGTAAGCTCTGGCAAAACTGCCGTGAATATTATTACCGCACCTAAAACATTAAAAAACGGAGCCCGCGTTTATTTCACCTTTCAATTTAAAGGAAATCAAATTATAATGACAGGAATGCTTCCTGTGGCAGGCCAGTCAACCATGAAGATTTCTTATCAGGGGAAAAAGGGAACTCCCATTATGAATGGATGGGAAGAAATGGATAAACTTGCCAAACTCTTTTTAGGAAAAATAAGTTACGAAACAAAATAACCTACTAAAGTTGTCAATACGCTGAACTTTTTGGTTCAGTCTTTGTTTTGTAAAGAAAACAAACAAAACTTACTATGAAAAAATTAACCTTACTAGCTGGTGTCTTTACATTTGTATTGACCTCTGCATTTGTCATTATTGAATCCATAAACTGGAAAGTAAAAGAAGATTCTTACGGCGTACATTTTAAAGGAGGCAAAATTGATGGCGTCATGAAAGGACTAAAAGCTACGATTGAATTTGACGAAGCAAATCCAACAAAATCAAAAATAGTAGCTACTGTAGACGTCAAAACGATCAGTACCGGAAGTGGGATGAAAGATCAACATGCCTTGGCAGAATCTGCATTAAACGGAGATGTATATCCTACTATAAAATTTGAATCTACTACTATTACCGGAAAAAGCGGAGCCTATCATGCTGTTGGGAAATTAACTATTAAGGGAGTAACGAAAGAAATTTTTCTTCCCTTTACTTTTGATGGTAAAGACTTTAAAGGAAAATTTAAAATTGTACCTGCGGAATATAACGTTACACGAATGGGTACTCCAGATGTACTGGAGATCGAATTAACCATTCCAGTTACAAAATAGAAGTTAATTTTTCACAGCTTAAATAAAAAAATCTGCTTCGCTAGAACGGTTGCAACAAAAACTTGTTATTGCAATTTTTCAACTTAGATAAAAAGACACCAAGAATAATAGTCTTTTGCTTGCCCTTGTTTTTCGAGTGCTTCCATTTTTACATTGGGGTCCTTTTCTTCAAACAAAATATTTGAGTGTGGATAGTATTCATATAGGGCAGGTTGAATTTGATTATGAATTCTTTCTACTTCGCTATTGATTTCTTCTTCTGTTTTTGATTTATCTTCCATAACAATTGGATTAAATGTTGTTTGATATTGCGCTTCTGTTGACCTCACAAGTTGAGGTAACCCCTTTCTACTCCTTTACGTAGAAGAATAACTATACTAAACCAAATTATTTCAAATGAAAACAATCCTACTTTCCTTATTCTTAACCTTCTGTTTGGCAACCGTCTTTGCACAACAGAAGCCTACTATGAGCTCTATGACGGCCGAACAAAAAGCTGATGAAATCGTAGCAAAATTAAATACGAATGTAAATCTTACTCAAGACCAACTTCCAAAAGTAAAAGCCATTTCATTGGAGCGGGTAAACAAAAATACAGCAGCATTTAAAAAAATAGGCCCCAATGACAAGGCCCGTTTACTGGCTACCAATAAATCTATTTTGGCTGAATGGGAAGTCCAGTTAAAAGGAATCCTTTCTGAAGATCAATATAATAAGTATCTGCAGACAAAATAGTATAAACTTTGATTACATGAAAAATATTTTATTTTTCATGTAATCAAAGTTTATACAACTTAACATACAAAAATTATTTTTTTATGATTCTCTGTTGTTCAACAAACGCATCTGTTTGTATCGTGATTACATAAGCACCACTAGCCAATTCTGGGTGAAGAAGAAGTTTGCCATCTTCTACTTTTTGCTTCGCTTGATAAAGTAATCTTCCTAATACATCATGTATAGAAATGTCAAGGCTTCCTTTTATGTTTGTGGTGATCGTTAATGCCTCATCAAAAGGATTTGGCCCTATGTTTACTAATTGCCCTTTGGTTTGTTCAATCACTACTACATTACTGTTAGAATAGGTCCCATTATTATCTACCTGTTTTAAACGATAATATGTTAAACCGTTTAAAGGAGCATTGTCTGTAAAGCTATAGTTTACAAGAGCTGTTGTATTGCCATTGCCTGCTACTTCTCCTATGGCTACCCAGTTAGAAAGATTCTGAGAGCGTTCGATGATGAATTTTTTATTGTTTGTTTCAACAACTGTAGTCCAATTTAAAACCACCGTTTCATTCATCATTTCAGCAGTAAATGCTATTAAACTCACCGGCATTACTACCGCACCAGTACAAGGATTGTGTCCCATAACAGCAAATAAATTCGTTCCTGAAGGACCAACCGTTTGCAAATTATTCGCCCCATATTTACCTGCCGACCATGTATAGTTAAGTGTCGACGCACCAAAATAAGTACTTAGGTTATAGGTAGCACCCAGATCATAAGACAATTTTGTGACCGCATCTAATGTTACCGTCAATATATGGGTCCCAGCGTTATAACTAATACAAAGGTCGTGTTGAAAACCATCTTCGAGATTACCTGCATTCACTGTACCTGCAGGATTAATTAACCCTCCGTCATTGGAGTTCATATCTTTATGAACGGAGATTTCATCATTAATTCCCGATCCTGGAGCTCCTCCTCCATAACTGCCGTCAACGGTGCTTGTACCTAAACTGCTGTACGTATCAAATTCTATAGTGATCATTTTACCATCACTTGCACCACCTGTTAGAGCATTATCATATCCTAATCCACCACCACAGGTATTAGCATTAGTAGCAGTAAAAGTGGCGTTGTTTTTCCAAAACGAAAAAGCCATGCCATCGCCATTAAAATCAGTGTAGGGACTGGCAAGAGTACCTATCTGATCATTTGTTGGACAGCCAAAAAACACTCTGAAGCATTGGGAAAAATTAGAGGCTGGATTGATCCCGGAAGTTTCTGTAACAGCGGATCCCTGACAAGTACCTGAGCCTGTAGTAGTATCGGTCAAAGAAATCACTCCACTACCCCAATTCGTATAGCCTGAACTCCCCGTTGAAGTAGCAAGGTCCCAAGTGCTCCCTGCAATGGATTGTGCTTGCAGACCTGTAAAGGAAATCATAAAAAAAATAAACATGCAAGCTCCTTTTAGAAATCCTGCTTGTTCCTTTTTTGCATTGAAGTAAGTAGTATAATTTGTTTTCATTGTTTTACCCACAGTTTTGTTAATGAATTATTAAGAAAGAATCAGATAACACTTTAGACATTATTGCTTCGTTTTCAATTTGCTCTTTTACGAACAATGAAATAGCAGAAAAAGAAGACCCTGTTTAGAGACGGATACTTTGCTTGGCGATTTATTAGATTGGTATTATCTCAATGTAAAATAGATGGATTAGAGTCGTAATGGCTATTTGTATATTGAAAATATCAATAAAAATAACTGAAAAATACAACCAAGTAATTCGCTAACAGCGAACAAACTAAATTGAAAAGGTTACAAAGTATAGAGGAAATATAGTAGTTAATTAAGTTATTAATAATTGGCTGCGTCTTGCATACACATTAGATTGTATAACAATAAATTACACGCTAACAAATAAAAAATGCCCGACTATTTCGATTTTATAAAGATTGTATACGGCAAATTGTTTCTTCTGGTTTCACATTAAAAACTTATACTCTCCAATTGGAATTACTATAAAGTACTCACTTGATGGCAGAAACGATAAAATTTTACTAAACTAGTGCTTTTCTTCTATCCAAAATATTCTATATTTGACATACTTAAACCCATCCCTTATGAACCATTCAACTTATGTTTTTGCCCTTTTAGCGGTAATTGTTATTTCATGTGGCCAGAAAAATGACTCCGACAAAAAAACAGATTCAACAAGTTCTACTACTGTTGTTTCTCCAGACAGCAGTGCTCAGACTCCGACATTAGCTAACAAAGCAATCTTGCTTTGGGACGGTGGCATTATCAGCCAGCCTTCTACTAAAGAAGGGAAATGGGTGGCTTCCTACCAGTTTGGCAATACATTAATGCTTACTGGCAAAACAGAAGAAAATTCAGACGACAAACGTACGTATAAAGAAGTCACAGGACCAGACGGAAAGACAGGATGGATAAACGAATATCTACTCCTTCCAAATGCCACAATTGGTGCCGCTGTTACAAATGTTATTCTATATAAAAATCCGGATGTAATGTCTGTATCTAATGATAAAATAAAACCAGGCGATTTACTTGCTGTATCTGCGGAAGACAAAGGTGGTTTCCGTCAGGTATTTGGGAAAGAAAAAAAGATAAAGGGATTTATAAACAGCCTCGATAAAGTTTCTTCCACCCCAATAGATTTGGAAGTTGCCGTATTTTATCAAAAAGCCCTTGCACAAAAAACTCCGGCAGACCAGTTGAAAGATTTACAAGCTATTCTGGATGATCCTTCTAATGCTTCTTCCAAATTCTATTCTTTGGTGCGCAGTAAAGTGGATGAACTTAGTGACACTGAAACAGGAGACTATGATGCTCCGATTCCAGCGGATACTGTGGCTAAATAACGTTATGAATGTTGAGTTATGAGTTATCATTTTTTATACTCATAATTCACAACTCAATAGTTAAAATTTAAAGCCGATGAGATTTCTTCTTATTAGTATTGATATACATTCCTGGGATTCTTTTTGCACAAAAACGAAAAGTATATTATTCAGAATCTGAATTTTGGGTTGGTATAAGACAGTTAAAGTAAAAGAGTCATTTCTACTATTAGCCTTTTAGGTCTTGAGGCTGGGAAAGCAAAAAGCATTTATGGAAGAATAGAGGATTATTTTAAACTCGGCAATACTTTCTTGTTGATCATGTCCTGCGTAACTATTCTAGTTATCTCTGTGGACATAACATCAAGAGTGCGCGGGTTCTTTGTTTTGGTTTCCGCATAATACAAAATAGAATCTCTGGGAAAATCGAATACTACCACTTCAATGGTATAACTGCTGGTTGTTTGATAATAACCAGGGCTGTATACTCTGCTATAACTTTGGCTATAATAATTTTGAAAACCATTATACGCATTAAAATATGGTCCGTTTTGATAATTGTAATTATTATAATTGTTATAGTAATGATACGATGCAGGAATATGCCTGGTCTCTTTCTTTCTATCCAATAAGACAATACAGATTATAGCATCGTAGGTCGAATCCTTTACTTCGAATAAAGCGGGAATAGCATCTTTTTCCTGAAAAGACGTTGCCCCAAATTTTTCAAAGGCAGAACATGTTTTCATTCCATGTGCATTAAGAGCACTAGCAAGATCCAATTCCATGTCTTGTCTCAATGGATCATCTTTGTCACCAAGCAATCCAACTACTAATACTTTTTTGAAATGGGTCAAATTTATGGATGGGTGATTCCATGAACAAACCATATGACTTGACTTACAGCCATAAAACAGAAACAGCAACGAAATAATAGCTGTCCTTAAAAATCCAGTATCCCAATATTTTTTCATAGCCAATTCAATTTTATAAAACATTCCTAGTGGTAAAATAGTTTATAAAGCTTCGCAAAACAAATAAGTGAAAAAATTACATTAGATAAGCCGAAAGCAAGTTATTTAATTATTAGTTATAATAATTCCACTATCTTTGGTCATGGTTAAAGATTGAAGAATAAAAGAATCAATCTGATTGTAATCATAATTAATAAGAAGGGAATTATATTAAAGCTAACTCGATTTTGTTATTAAGAGCATTTATTATATTATTCTTCTTCTCCCTGGTGGTGACTATAAATGCTCAGCAAACGGAGACGCTTGTTCCACCTGAACGACTAACCGATAGTATTTATTCTAAAGATAAAGACAACTCTAAAGAAATAGATGTACCTGATATATGGCGAATCATCTTTAAAAAGAAAAAATATCAGGAAGAGAAGCCCTCCGACACTTCAGGATCTGTTAAAAAAAAGAGTCTCCTCATTTCTGCTTTGCCAGCAGCTGGGTATAGCCTACAAACAAAATTTGCTGTAATGGGAATTCTTAATTGTGCTTTTTATATCAGTAAAACACAAAAAGAAAACATCTCTAGCATACTACTCAACATCACCTACTCCCAAAACAAACAAGTTATTTTCCCTATCCAATCCAATATCTGGACAAATAGAAATAAGTATAATTTATTTACCGATTGGAGGTATTTAAAATACCCCTCTACTACTTACGGCCTTGGAGACAACACTCATTTAAGCGACGGTTATCTTATCGATTATTCTTACCTGAGATTTTATCAAACCTTATTAAGGAAAATAGCGCCCAATTTATATGCAGGTGTTGGATACCATCTGGATTATTACTGGAATGTAAAAGAAGTTAATCCTCCGGGTAATGTGAAAACTGATTTTCAAAAATATGGCTTTAGCAAAAAAGCAACTGCCTCAGGTGCCACAATTAATTTAAAATATGATAACCGAAAAAATTCTATAAACCCTGAGAACGGCTATTTTGCTAATTTAACCTACCGCCCAAACTTTACCTTTGCAGGAAGTGATGCCAATTGGCAATCTCTTATTTTTGATTTAAGAAAATACAATAAACTTCCTTTCTCTTCTAAAAATGTGCTCGCTTTCTGGAGCTATATATGGTTAACGACTGGGGGTAAACCCACATACATGCTTTTGCCAAGTACAGGTACAGATGTAAACAATAATTCAGGAAGAGGGTATATTCAAGGAAGATTCAGAAGTAAAAATATGCTTTATCTTGAAACGGAATATCGTTTTGGGATAACAAACAATGGATTGATTGGAGGAGTTGTTTTTATAAATGCAGAATCGGTCACAGAAAAAATTTCAAATAAACTACAGAGAGTTTACCCTGGATGGGGAGCAGGCATACGAATAAAGGTGAACAAATATTCAAGAACGAACATAGCTGTTGACTATGGTTTTGGAGTGGGTGGTTCAAGAGGATTTTTTGTAAATCTGGGTGAAATATTTTAAAGAAAACAGGGAAAACGACAGCTAAATTAACTGTCGTTTTCCCTGTTTGTGTTTCCTATTTCTCTTCCTTATAATCCGGTAAGCGTTTTCCCCTTAGGGTATTTCACCGAGAATTTGAAAAGTAGTTTCTTCGTCTCTCCTGATTTGAGTTTGATCTTCCAGGTAAGGCTTCCTTTATCTTTGTCCACGACAGCTCCTCCTCCATCAAGCAATTCAACTACTATGTCTCCGTTTTTGGATACCGGGTATTGATCTTCGATAGTAATGTCAATCGCATCCTTCTTCGCGTTTCGAACCGTAATCTCGTAAGCATATTCCTCTTTTTTATTGGTGCCGATCAGTTTTTTGGTAGTGTAGTCTTTTTTCACAACACGCTCCACAATCACTTTTTTATCTCTTCCAAGAGAACGCAATAATGTATCTTCAGAAGCTTTTGTATCAATAAATGTGTTACCTACAAAGGTTCCGTCAAAATATACATTGGCATCTCCTGGTATTAAATTAAGATCCGACCAGTTGGCAATTTCGGCAACAAGGAAAGCGTCTTTATCCAATTTTGGTGTACAATAATATCTGTAAGTGGCAGGCAGATCCTGCACGTCTACATCTACCAACTGGCCAATACCATCGGAAGGAATAGTATAAGGAATGCTAATATCGTATTCGGTAGATATCGGAGCATCCACGACAGCCGTATAATTTGCAGTAGTTTCATTTTTTTCTAATTCTGCCATATCAGCTCCTGCTATCGAAGCCGGATAGGGTTCATCATTGTACATACCAGCCGATTTTTTTGCTTTGTAATTTCTGTATACTTGTTGTACATAAAAATCCACCCATTGTGTGGTGATTATTGGTCTGTTGCCGCCGATAGAAGGGTTGTTTGTCGACAATTTAAGTTTTATGTTGTTCCAGTCAATGCCTGTATTCTGATATACCTGCGCCTTCGTTACAATTTGTATTGGACTGTTAATGTCTTTCGATCTAAGATCGTATACCGGATACCAACCTGCGTTGTTTACAATATAATCTAACCCCAATTGTATGTTCTGATTGGTCTTGGAAGAAATAGACAAATAAACAGATGAGCTCGGGGTGTTCGCACTCTGACGAATTGCAGCCAATTGATTTTGTGTTTCCGCAATT
>JANYCO010000241.1 GCA_025360235.1 Cytophagales bacterium | reverse complement strand
CCTGTGAATAAGAGCCATAACCTCCCCAGGACACATTTATAACTTTTACACCATGATCTGCAGCATATATAATCCCCTGGTAAGGAACAGTAAGTGACCCTGCCGAGTTGGTGATTTTGATCGGAAGGCATTTGCAGTTAAAACCCGTGCCCAATATATCAGTATTGTTATTAGGTGTAGCAGAACAAGCACCTTGTACTTTTACACCATGCGCATTGCCCTCCCAGGTAGGGTCATTATCGGTCATTCCAAGATCCCATCCGTGATAATTATCTTTATACCCATCCCCATCATTATCAGATCCATCTATAGGGTCTGCAATGTTGTATTTGATACTATTAATAAGGTCAGGATGTGTTAATTCAGTGCCGGTATCTACAACACCAATCACAACATTTGGGTCACCTTGTTCAATACCCCAGGCTTTGTAGGCATTTATTCTTTCTAATACCAAGTTTCCAACAGAATCAGGTTGTGCTAATGGATCATTTGGCAGATACATCATTCCTTCTACATATTGAGGTTCTGCATATTCTACAAGTCCGGAAGCCATAAGCACTTTAATTAATTCCTCAACAGGGCTTTCTGGATTAAACGAGATCGCATGCATTAATGAAATATCTGTCCGTTTCTTGTTATATCGGTTATGAGTTTCAGCAGGAATTTTAGAATGAGGAAAAAGCTTTTCAAATTTATTGACTTTATGCTTTTTGAAATGACTGGAAAGAAGTGGATGTTTCTGAAGTAAATTTAAATTATTGGTAAAATGCCTGTGTTCAGGCTTTAATTTTACGATCAAGATGCCTGGTACAATGCTCTTATTTGAGTTGACTGTGGATTTTACTGTAATTCCTTTTTCCTTAAAATTTTGAGAAAATGCGCGAGTATTGACATTTAGAAGGGTTATTAACACCAAGATAATAAATCGTAACTTTTGCATTCTTGAAATAGTTTAATTTTATACAAATGTATTACTCTATATA
Organism: Cytophagales bacterium; assembly: GCA_025360235.1. GTDB lineage: Bacteria > Bacteroidota > Bacteroidia > Cytophagales > Cytophagaceae > JANYCO01. The sequence continues at coordinate 7,022 of JANYCO010000241.1, read as the reverse complement.
CTGATAAGTAACCTTTATAGTTTATAAAAGTAGCTATTTTTTTTTGGATAAAACTAAGTCAGTTTTTAAAACCTTAATTTTGGCGAAAAACCCAATAAATGATAAATACGTTGTTTTTTTACTATTTTACTATTTTTGTTGCTTTAAGCATATTATTAGCTCTTGTTCCCCAATGATAACCTAATTCAAATGGTAATGGTTTAATGGTAGAATCTTTTGCATAAGTAGCTTGAAGGTCGGGTTCTTTAATATGAGGAAAATCGACTACAGGTTTTGCGTATTTTCCATACAACTGTATTTTCCATATTGTCTGATCAAAAAAGCGAAAAGCAATACCTGAGTCATCCTGAACAATGCAGTCACTTTTATCAAAAATGGCATTTCTTACGGTATTGAATTCTTTATAATGCAATAAGTAAGAGGCTGATTTCAGATAGGTATGTACAGTTCCTAAATTTTGTAAGTATTTGGCTAATCCTTTATTTGCCTTAATTCCTTCATCCCCCAGATCACATTTGAAATAAAAGACAGAACGCAGTTCATTGGAGCCTTTTACAAGGAAATCAATTCTAACACCCCTGGAGCCTTTGTATTTCATAGAATCAGTACGCTCAAAAACTTTGCCAGTGGTATCGATACCTATATTCTTAATATCTACAATAGTATTACCAGTCCGCTTTAAGAATAAACACATTAACGGCAGTGTTCCATTTACCTTGTGTTTCTGTAGATCACGAAGCATGTTTTTTGTGATGAAATAGCTTTTCTTTAACAGATCGTTAAGTGAAAGTTCAACAGAAAGGTAGTATTCCTGTTTTTGTTTTTCAGTCATTTTATTAAAATCAGGTAATTCGCCGATTGGTTCTAAAGCCATAAGGGTGTATGTTTTGGCTTTAGGGAATAAAATAAATGCATTTAATATATCCGGTCCGGAGAAAGGATAAAATACATCCGTAGAAGAAGTGTTTACATCCACTAATTCAGCATTTCTCCATTCGGTCATTTTACTAAATCTTTTATTTTCGATCAAAGCCCAACTGGAATCGAAAGAAGTAGAAAATGATTTCCAGCTTGCCGAAGAGTCTATAGAAGTTAACGTGCTGCCTTTTTCTTGAGGAACTCCTGAAAGGACTCTGGTTATTTGGTCAAACGTGTGGTCAAATTTTACTGGTGCGGATTTGATAACAGCGGTATCTCCGGAATTTTGATCGACTATGCTGTCGCCTGCAGTCAACGAATCATTCTGATTGGTTTTATCATTCTTTTTCTCATCACAAGAGAATAAAAGGAGAGCCGATAAAATTGTAATTAATAAAATTCTAGTTGTTTTCACTTGTCTTTTTTTTATTTATAAATGCGTAAACGATTAATCCACTTAACATAGTAAAGAATACTGCGATGGATGGTATTGGATATTTTTTTAATAAGAAGTACATCATATAAACTTCCAATGCAATAAAGAGCAAAGGTATAACAATTTTTATTATCATCTTTAAGGTAGAGCCAATAGAAATTTTTTCAGAACCGTAAAATAAGGAGTTATTTCTATATCTATTAATAAATACCCCAGCTACTGTAAGTGTGGTGAATATGCTTAATGTAAAGCCTAGATACATAACCAAATCACTTGGATTTGAAAAGTGTATCAACATCAAAGCAATAAAAAACTGCAGTAAGATAGCGTATACCGGACTGCCTTTTTTGTTGAGGGTTGCTAATTTACCCAAAAAAGGAAAGTCTTCCCCAATGGCTCTTGTTACCCTTGGTCCTGTAAACATCATTGAATTTACGGAAGCTATTAAACCTATTGAAATAATGCCTGCAATAATTAATGCTCCATCAGCCCCAAATATACTTTTAGCTGCGAAATAAGCCACTTGAAACTGGCCTTTTAGTTGAGGAATAGGAGTAGAGTATAAAAAAACAAAATTAAGTAATAGATATAAGATCATTACTATAAAACTTCCCAAAAATAAGGCTCTTGGAAGATTCTTTCGAGGATCTTTAATCTCCTCCGCTATATATGTAGCGGAGTTCCAACCCGAGTAGGCAAAGGAAACGTAAACCAGTGAAACGAAAAAATCAGGGCTAAGAGCTTGTTTAAAATCTGCTTTTGTAAAACTTATCTGAAAATGACTATGATCCGGTAGAATGAATCCACAAATAATAATAACAACGATAAGTAAAAGGTTGATAATTGTAAAAACAGTTTGAAATCCAGTTCCCGCTTTTAAACTTGCAATATTTATTAGTGTGATAATTATAAGTAATCCAGTGGCAAGCAAACTAGGGTTTGCTTCTGGAACTACTGTTGAAAAATACTGGCCAAAAGCCATAGAAGAAAAAGCCACAGGTCCTGCAAATCCAAGGATTGCAGAGAACCAGCCAGATAAAAAACCTAGAGAGGGGTGATATAATTTGGATAAATAGCGATATTCCCCACCGGATTTAGGCATTGAAACAGCTAATTCTGAGTAGGTGAGTGCACCACAAATTGCTACGACACCTCCCGCTATCCATAAAAGAAGTAGGGTTGAAGTAGATTGTATTGTGGCTACCTGAAACCCCAAGCTTGTAAATACTCCCGTACCGATCATACAGGCAGCAATTATGCATATCGAGGTAACTAAACCTACTTTAGGTGTTTCTTTATTAGGTAAGGACACAAAAATTCATTTTTTAAAGGCTTAAAAAAAACCGCAAGAGCGGCTTTTTTTATTTTGTTATCCTAAGTAAGGTTTTAATGCCTTGCTTCGGGAAGTATGTCTCAATCTTCGGATTGCTTTTTCTTTTATCTGACGAACTCTTTCACGTGTCAAGTTGAATTTTTCACCAATCTCTTCAAGTGTCATGGCATGTTCACCATTTAAACCAAAATATAAGGTGATAACATCTGCTTCACGTTGGGTAAGGGTAGAAAGTGCTCTTTGAACTTCTTTTCTTAAAGAGTCATTCATTAAGCCTGAATCAGGAGTTGCCTCACTGTCATTTTCCAGTACATCTAATAAACTGTTTTCTTCACCTTGTACAAATGGAGCATCCATGGATACATGACGACCTGATATTTTAAGAGTATCAACCACTTCAGCCGTAGTTACATCCAATACTTCAGCAAGTTCGTCTGGAGACGGCTCTCTTTCGTATTTTTGTTCTAGTTCTGAAAATGTTTTAGAAATTTTATTTAATGAACCTACTCTGTTTAGAGGAAGTCTTACAATTCTGGATTGTTCTGCTAAAGCCTGAAGAATAGATTGACGAATCCACCAAACAGCATAAGAAATAAATTTGAAACCTCTTGTCTCGTCAAATCGCTGAGCAGCTTTTATCAAACCCAGGTTACCTTCATTGATTAGGTCACCTAGAGATAGACCCTGGTTTTGGTATTGTTTAGCCACAGAAACTACGAAACGCAAGTTAGCCTTGGTTAATTTTTCCAGTGCCAACTGATCCCCATCTCTAATCCTCTTTGCCAACTCTACTTCCTCATCAGGAGTAAGTAAATCTACCTTTCCAATCTCCTGGAGGTATTTATCCAACGACTGGCTTTCGCGATTGGTAATCTGTTTGCTTATTTTTAGCTGTCTCATCAGTACTCTACAATGGTTATAATATCTTAACTAGAAACGAAATTAAACACATTAAAGTTTTAATTTAGTAGAAATTGTTCGTTTTCCAATAAATTAAACCTCATTCTTCTCAGGCTTAGGAATCAAAGCTTTTCTGGAAAGTCTGTATTTACCTGTTTTCTTGTCAATTTCGATAAGTTTCACTTTTACTTCTTCACCTACTTCCAAAACACCATCCATGGTTTCTAATCTTTCCCACTTAATTTCAGAAATATGCAACAAACCATCTTTACCAGGCATAAATTCAACAAATGCACCGAAAGGCTGGATCGATTTCACTTTACCAACGTATGATTCCCCAACATCTGGAAGGGCCACAATTCCTTTTACCCAAGCACAAGCTTTGTCAAGTATTTCTTTATCACTGGCGTATATATTTACCATACCACCATCAGCTACTTCTTCTACTACCAATGTAGCTCCTGTAACTTTTTGAATTTCCTGAATTACTTTACCTCCTGGTCCAATTAAAGCTCCGATCATATCTTTAGGGATCTTAATCAAAACAACTCTTGGGGCATGTGGTTTTAAGTCTGCTCTAGGCTCAGAAATGGTTTTTTTCATTTCGTTAAGAATATGAAGACGACCTGCTTTCGCTTGTTCTAAAGCCTGGCTCAACACTTCATAAGAAAGGCCTTCTACTTTCATATCCATTTGACAAGCAGTAATTCCTTTTTCAGTACCTGTTACTTTGAAGTCCATATCTCCTAAGTGATCTTCATCACCAAGTATGTCGGAAAGTACTGCAAATTTACCAGTTACACTGTCTGATATAAGGCCCATTGCAATACCAGATACCGGACCTGAAATTTTGATACCTGCATCCATAAGCGCTAATGTTCCTGCGCAAACAGTAGCCATAGAAGACGAACCGTTTGATTCAAGAATATCAGAAACGATACGAATAGTATATGGATTCTCATCACCCTGAGGTAATACTTTTTTCAAAGCTCTGTATGCCAAATTACCATGTCCTATCTCACGACGTCCAACACCTCTGTTTGGTTTTACTTCACCGGTAGAAAACCCTGGGAAGTTGTAATGCAACATAAATTTATTGGTTCCTTCAAAGATAGCACCATCAATCATTTGCTCATCTCTTTTTGTACCAAGAGTTGTTGTAGTGATGGACTGAGTTTCACCTCTTGTAAAGATGGAAGAACCGTGTGCGGAAGGTAGATAACCTACTTCTGACCAGATAGGACGGATTTGATCAAGTTTTCTGCCATCCAAACGTACACGTTCGTCAAGCACCATATTACGCACAGCATCTTTTTCAACGTCATGGTAATATTTTTTAATCAGAGGAAGATCTTCCGCTAATAATTCTGCAGGGTAAGAAGCGATAAATTCGTTTACTACTTCTTTGAATCCTTTAGAACGTTCGTTTTTATTAGTGCTTAATTTTTTCGCAACAGCGTAAGCTTTTCCGTATAATTCAGCTTTTATTTTTTCTTTTAATTCTGGCTTGTTTACCTCGTGCGAGTAAACTCTTTTTACTGTTTTGCCTACTTCTGCTTCAAGTTCTTTTAAAGCCATACACATTTTTTTGATAACATCGTGTGCAAGTTTAAGGCCCTCTAGCATAGTAGCTTCAGATACTTCACTCATTTCGCCTTCCACCATTAAGATGTTTTCGAACGTAGCAGCAACGATTATGTCCATCTGAGCAGTAGCGATTTCAGCTAACGTCGGATTGACAATGAATTTATCACCCACTTTGGCGATCCTAACTTCTGACACAGGGCCGTTGAAAGGGATATCAGATACAGCCATTGCTGCAGAAGCAGCAAGAGCCGCTAATGCGTCAGGTAATACTTGCATATCACCTGATATCATGATGATGTTTATTTGAGTGTCGGCATGATAATCGTCCGGAAAAAGAGGGCGCATAGCACGGTCTACTAATCTGGAGATAAGCACTTCGTAATCGGATAATCTACCTTCTCTACGAAGAAAACCCCCAGGAATACGGCCTGTAGCGGCAAATTTCTCTTGGTAATCTACAGAAAGTGGCATAAAATCGACACCTGGTTTTGCATCAGGAGTAGAAACTACGGTAGCCAGCAACATGGTGTCACCCATTCTTACAACAGCAGATCCATCTGCTTGTTTGGCCAGTTTACCAGTTTCGATGGTGATTTCTCTGCCATCGTCCAGTGTAATTTTTTTTGTTATAACTTTAGGAATCATTGTCAAATTCGTTAAATAAGTCTTAAAAAAGGGATTTTTAGTACAATAAAATTAACCAAAAGAGGGAATCCATTTGAATCCCCTCTTCAGTTCTAGTATTTTAATGTGCTTATTTTCTTAGATTGTTATCTGCCAAAGCAGCTCTGTATCTTGTGATATCCACTTTATGCAGATAATCTAATAATCTCTTTCTTTTTCCTACTAGTTTAAGAAGACCTAGTCTTGTAGAGAAATCTTTTGGATGAGTTTTCAGGTGCTCAGTAAGTTCGTTCACTCTGAATGTGAAAAGGGCTATTTGAGATTCAGGTGAACCTGTATCAGTTACCGCTTTTGCTTTTCCTTGTTTTTTAAAAATTTCCGCTTTTTTTTCTTTAGTCAAATACATCTTGGTATATCAGCTTTGGTTTTTACACTTTTATAATAAGTTGCAAAAGTAATATTATTTTTTATTTAATGCAAATATACCTATCGTATTATTAATTTATATATTAAGCGCTTGATAATGAATTTATTATTTTCGCTTCTTTTTGATAAATTCTTTAAGTCTGGCCCAATATATAATATAGATATCTGTGTCAAATACTTTGGAGTCGTTTCTGGCCTGTCTAAGGAAAAATAGGCCAAAAGGTAATAATGCTATTTGTGATAACCAAATAGCAACATAAACAGTGCTGTCTTCATTTTCTTTTACCCATTTTTCGCTGGTCATAGAAATGATATAATAGATAATAAAAAATACGATGCAGATGATCATAGGGATACCCAGGCCACCTTTTTTAATAATTGCACCTAAAGGAGCTCCTATTGTTAAAAAGAGCATACAAACTAAAACATTAGTAAATTTTTGATGAAGCGCAATCTGAAATATTTTTCTTTCGCGTTTCGCCCAAATTAATCGTTCGTTTTGCCCACTTGTATAAGCTTTTAGAGTTCGGGCGTGATTTGTAGCAACGCTTATTATGTTTGACCTGGTTTTTAAATCATAATTTTGAAGCATCGTTTCTAATTTAAATGTGTCAGGATATGCTTTAGTAGAAACAGTTACACGCGTTCTATTTGGTTTTGAATAAAAATAGAGCGAGGATGCTCCGTTTTGAAAGGTTGTGAGCATGGTATCTATAACAGCGCTCATGGAGTCTATGTCATTAAATAACTCCTTTCTGTTTCTCATTATTCTATTTCCTTTAAAGAGATCTTCCTCCG
>JANYCO010000173.1 GCA_025360235.1 Cytophagales bacterium | reverse complement strand
TATCATGAGAACGACAATTTTACACAAAAAATAAAAGGCATTGATTTTAACAGATTCTTCAAAGAGCAAGACGCTGCAAACCTGCATTACATTAGTGCACTTCGAATGAGTGCAACATTCCCTTACATCACACCTAATGTAGACCTACCAAGCACTCCTTCTATGGAGATCATGGATGCAGGTTTATCGGATAATTTCGGCATAAGTAATGCAGTAAGATTCCTGCACGTTTTCAAAGACTGGATTCATGAAAATACAGATGGTGTAGTTTTTGTCATCATTCGCGATTCCGAAAAAGATATTGCTATCAAACAACATACTGAAAGTTCGTTGTTCCAGAAAATCCTTACGCCTATTGGAAGTTTGTATAACAACTGGGATTATTTCCAGGACTTCAATAATGATAATCTTCTTGAACTCACCCAGAGTTGGTTTGAAAAACAATATGATGTGATAGAATTTCAATACATCCCTCGCTATTCCTACTGGGAAAAAAACAGGACGGAATATACCGAACTTAATAATTACGAGAAAAACCGCGCTACCCTAAGCTGGCATCTTACTCAAAGAGAAAAAGAAAGTTTGCACAAAACCATTCTTGAGACCAATAATCAGGTGGCGTTGAAAAGGCTGAAGGAGTTGTTGAAGTGATTTTTGAGTTCGAGTGTTTAAGGTGTTAACGTTGGTAAATTAATTAACGATGGCCTTACCAAAAAATAAATCCAGAATAATTTCTATTGACAACATTGAATACCGTTGGTTAGTTGGCCCTAATGATAGCTATACTATTTTCGCTGCTCAAAAGGAAGGTGTTAAAGGACGTATTATTGAAGTTTATTTTAAAACAGACATAGCCGCATTTTGGGTGGATTTTCCAAATGTAAAAAATTTAAATTTAAAAATTATTTATCCTAAAGATTCAGAAACAATAATTAGACAAACCCTGCAACTTGGTTGGAATCCTGATGAAAAAGGCAATCCATTGATTTACGACTTTATTGAAAACAAGGTAATAAAACGTTAAAATAAATAATCAATTAATTGAATTTCAGTTAAATAAATTAAATTTAAAAATAAATATAAACTATAACTGGATATTATACTGATTAAGATATATCTTTGTTATGTCATTTAAACACAACAATATAATTCATTACTAACCAAACAAAGATTTATATGAATTTGATCAAAAACTACCTCTTGGTATTTATTATTCCTCTGTTCTTATTCTCCTCCTGCAATGACCTTTTAGTTATTGATATTCCAACAAGAAATGTTGTATCCTTCAATAACGACTGGAAGTTCAATTTAGGAGATGACTCAAGTAGCAGTCTTAGCTCCTATGATGATTCAAAATGGCAGTCATTAAATCTTCCGCACGACTGGAGTGTGGAAGGTGCATTTAGCGAGAAAAACCCTGCAGGTATCGGTGGTGGAGCCCTTCCAGGAGGTATTGGTTGGTATCGGAAAACATTTACTATCTCTGAAGAAGACGATGGCAAATTAATCTTCATCGATTTTGATGGTGTGTATATGAATAGTGAAGTCTGGATCAATGGAAAATATCTTGGAAAAAGACCTTTCGGATATATTTCCTTCCGGTATGAATTAACACCCTACTTAAAATCAGGAGACTCTACGAATGTTATTGCGGTTAAGGTAGACAACCTCAAACAACCCAACTCCCGTTGGTATTCGGGGGCAGGCGTCTATAGAAATGTTTGGTTGGTGGCAACAGAAAGACTCTATGTTGAAAAATCAGGCACCTATCTTACTACTCCAAAAGTCGATAAAACATCAGCAAGTGTTTCTTTAAAAACAACTGTTCGAAATAAATTTGAGAGCTCAAAAAAAATAAAGCTCAAAACTACACTTCTCGATCCAAAAGGAACAGTTGTGACGAGTTATGAAACAGAGACTTCTATAAACAAAGATACCACTGCTGAAATAGGACAAGAATTTATCGTAGACAATCCACAATTATGGTCAATCGAATCACCAGTATTGTACAAAGCCGTTACTGAAATAATAGAAGACAATGTAATAAGTGATAAATATGAAACCTCTTTCGGAATTCGGTATTTTGCTTTTGATGTAGACAAAGGTTTTTCTTTGAACGGAATTCCTACAAAAATAAAGGGCGTGTGTAACCACCACGATCTTGGCTGTCTTGGAGCCGCCATCAACAAAAGAGCATTGAAGCGTCAATTGGAAATATTAAAAGACATGGGATGTAACGGAATCAGAACGTCACATAATCCTCCCGCTCCTGAATTGCTAGACCTTTGCGATGAAATGGGTTTCATTGTAATGAACGAAACGT
>JANYCO010000582.1 GCA_025360235.1 Cytophagales bacterium | reverse complement strand
GCCAGACCCGGAAGACCTACAAATTCTATCATTTCATCCCCTAAAGGTTGGTATGATGCAGGTGATTACAATAAATACATGGTAACAGCCGGAATTTCTACCAATATGATTTTATCCATGTATGAACATTATCCTTCTTATTTTGATACTTTAAAAATAAATATACCTGAAAAAAATAATACTACTGCCGATATTTTGGATGAAGCACTTTGGGAGCTTCGGTGGATGCTGACTATGCAGGATCCATATGATGGTGGTGTTTATACAAAACTTACTTCTCCTGATTTTGATGGATTCGTGATGCCTTCCGCGTCCACTCAACAAAGATATGTGGTGCAAAAAAGTACTGCTGCCACACTTGATTTTGCGGCCACTATGGCTCAGGCAGCACGTATCTTCAAAGTTTTAGAAGCAAATTTTCCAGGCCTTTCTGATTCCTGTATTGATGCGTCCGTAAATGCATGGAATTGGGCCAGAAAAAATCCTTCCTTACAATACAACCAGGCACTCCTAACTTCGCCAGCGATAAATACCGGAGCATATGGTGATGGAAGTTTTGGTGATGAATTTCAATGGGCTGCTATGGAATTATATGCTTCTACACAGGTGGATAGTTTCTATACTTTGGCAGGTGGCCTAACAAGCATCAATCCTCCTGGTTGGGCAGATGTTAGAGCTTTAGGTTATTTGTCACTTTCTCATTTGAGAAAAAGTCTTACGCCATTAGCTGATACTGCTACCATCAAACAAAAAGTAATCGATCAGGCAGATTATCTTAAAGGTTTATCTGTTTCTTGCCCTTACGGAACCTCTATGTTTAATTCCTGGGATTTCAATTGGGGAAGTAATGGGATAGCCGCTACGCATGGCGTAATATTGTTGCATGCTTTCGATCTTACAAAAGACAGTAGTTATCTGAAAGTTGCCATAGCTGATCTTGATTATTTAATGGGAAGAAATGGCCCTAAGTATTGTTTTGTAACAGGTTTTGGAACGCAGTCTCCTCTGCAAATCCATCATCGTCCATCGGGTTCGGATGGTATAGTGGCTCCTGTTCCTGGATTAATGGCTGGAGGACCAAATACAAATTCTACCAGTGATTGCGGGGCTGCTAGTTACCCTTCTGCTTTGGTGGGGACTTGCTACCTTGATCAGGAATGTAGTTATTCTACAAATGAAATTGCGATTAACTGGAATGCTCCTTTTGCCTATCTTAGTAATGTTGTTGAAGCAATACAAGCCGGGATTTCCTCCCAATCATTAATCTATGTTCCTTTGATACCCTTCATCACAAATACGCAGAATGCAGATAATTCCATTTCCTCTATTATCACCTATCCAAATCCCGCAAAGGATAAATTGACTATTGAATATACAACTACCAATACTTCTTCGATTTCAATAATGGACATAAGAGGTCAAATGGTAGCTACAAGAGAAACTAAAACTCCTGGAGATCAAAAAGAAGTAGTGGACTTATCTGGTTTTAATAAAGGATTATATTTTATGGTAATTACTTCCGGTAATGCTGCTACTACCAAAAAATTTGTTGTAGAATAAATTAAGCCTGTTTTCATTCTTTAAAATACGTTATTGTAAATTTGACAATAACGTATTTTATTAGTAGATTGCCTTAAGAGATTATAAAGGCAATGTTTTTGCATTTATCTTCCAAAGACTTATTATTTACTGTAAACTAAGTTCTTATGAGATCAAAAATTATATTCCTAATTGTTGTATTGGCGTGTATTTCCAGTTTAAGCAAAGCTCAGTTGAGAAGTAAGTTTGAACCAGTGGTTGGAAAAAAGCTCTTAATTATAGGCCAGGATATGGGAGCTATTGGGGGGTTTATTGCTCCAAACAACCTTGGCTATGTAAATAATTTTTCATTAACCCCAGGAGGAATAACCTCTTATACCAGTTTGCCAAACTTAGGTGGTTTGAGAATGAAAGTAAACTATGGTTCAGGGGATCTAAGCGCTCAGGCTATTATTGAAAATCCGACCTATCAGAATTCCGCAATCTCTCTTGGACTATATATGGTCAATCAGGCAGGTCCTACCGCTAATGGTGAAAACGATATTCAACTTAAAATTATGGGTAAGTGGATCAAAGATTCCAACCGTCCTGTTTTTTTGAGAATCGGTTATGAGTTTGATGGCAACTGGAATCATTATGATCCAACAGAATACAGAGGTGCTTTTAAAAGGATTAAAATTATATTCGATAGTTTGGGTGTTAAAAATTGTGCTACCGTTTGGCAGGCTTGTACATCTCCTGTAGATGATATTATAGAAGGTAAACATGAAGATATAAGTAGTTGGTATCCGGGAGATGAATATGTAGACTGGATTGGTTATTCCTGGTTTTTGAATTCTCCAAAACAAATAGAATTGACTGATGAATTAATCAGCTTTGCTAGGAAGCACAAAAAACCTGTGATGGTAAGTGAATCCACCCCACAAGGCTATGACCTCACAAGACTTACCCAACGAAATATTGTAACAATTCTTGATGGCCCAGCTGGTGAAGGAACAAAAAAGAAAACAGCAGAAGAGATTTGGAATGAATGGTTTGTTCCTTATTTCAATTACATAGAAAAAAATAAAGACGTGGTAAAAGCGGTAGCCTATATCAATGCCAACTGGGATGCTCAGCCCATGTGGGGCGCTCCCTACAAAGAAGGTTACTGGGGCGATTCGCGTGTAGAGGCTAATGAGATTATAAAAAACAAATGGCTGGAAGTGATTTCTAAAGAAGATTGGCTGAACGCTTCTCCGGAACTTTTTCAACAATTGAATTTTAAAAAGGAAGCTGCATCAGTAGGTTCTAGAAGCAGATGATTCAATTAACAACACAACAAATATATTAGATTTTAACTTCATTCTATTATATTTGTTTATGTTTGCACCACTTTTAGAATACGTCGATTCCATTGTTCCAATGAGCGAAGAAGAGATGCTTCAAATAAAACCTTTGCTTTATTCAAGGATTGTTAAAAAGGGCGACATTATTGTTAGCGGAACAGAAACCTGTGATTTTATTGCCTATATTAACAAAGGCTACTTCAGAATATTTATTGACCACGATGGTAAAGAAAGCACCATACATCTTGCAGGCCCGGAAGAATGGATCTCCGCGTTTTACGGATTTATTAAAAGAACTCCAAACAGAGAAAATATCCAGGCTATAACGGACGGAGAAATTTTCTTTATAAAATACGAAGATCTACAATTCTTGTTTAACAAGAGTCACTCCATAGAACGATTTGGAAGACTTCTTCTTGAGAAACTTTTTGTAAATAAAGAAAGGAGGGTAATTTCTATGATAACAGATTCCGCCGAAATCCGGTATAATAATTTGATCAAAGAAAAACCTAATTATATACTTAACATCCCCCTTAATTATATCGCTTCTTTTATAGGTGTAACCCCAGAAACACTAAGCCGAATAAGGGCAAAATAATTTCTTGACTTATGTCAAGTGTCCTTCTTATTTTAAATTGACACATTTGAAGTATAATTAAACATCAAAGTGTTATTGAAATGAGATTTCTAATTGATTATACTTTCCTATTTCTATGCCTCCTTTTCGGTTATTTTTTACTGGCAGGTTTTGTCTATTCTCTATTCAGACAAAGGAAAAAGGTTGATTTCATTTATAAAATTCAAAACGAACTTCCATCTCCCGATTCCTTAAAACGAGAGATAAAATATTCCATTTTTTCTATACTCATCTTCTCTGGAATTGGAATATTTACTTACTTCCTATATTTAAAAGGGTATAATCAGTTGTATTTAAAGATTGAAAAATTTGGCATACTTTATTTCATAATAAGTTTCTTTTTAACACTGTTCATCCATGATTTTTATTTCTACTGGACACACAGACTTATGCATTTACCCAAATTTTTTACGCTTATTCATAAGACACACCATCTGTCTCATAACCCAACTGCTTTTGCTGCTTTATCATTTCACCCTACAGAAGCATTGATACAAGCGGCTATCATTCCTATTTTATCACTAGTTCTACCCATCCATCCTTTTGTATTATTAGTGCTGATTATATACAACCTTACCATCAATATTGTAGGACATGCCGGATATGAATTCTTTCCTATAAAATTCAAGAATTCCATTTTAGGTAAAATAAGCAACACTCCTGTACATCATAACAGACACCATCAATTTCCAAAAGGAAACTACGGACTTTACTTCAGTATATGGGATAAAATTATGGGTACTTTTTATAATGAAACAAAATCTATTCCTTCTAAACTAAATGAAAATTAAAAAATGGAAACTCTTCATAAAATTTTGAATTACATAAAAGAAAAGGAACTCTACCCTGAAATGAAAACAGTGTGCACTGCTCCTTCTGCTGTAGTTGAAATAGAGAAAAAAAAGATGCATATGTTTTGTACCAACAATTACTTAAATCTTGCCACCCATCCTAAAGTCATTGAAGCTTCTGTTTTAGCGACAAAAAAATATGGTACAGGCGCTGGTGGCTCAAGATTAATCTCTGGTACTAATCAGATGCATGTGGCTCTGGAAAAAGAGATTTCAATATTAAAAGGCAGGGAAGATACTTTGGTTTTCTCATCTGGCTATCTGGCCAATATCGGAGCCATTTCAGCAATAGCAAATCCTCTTTTGGGTGTAGCAAGAGAAATCTCCAAAGAGTTTATGAGAAGTTTAGATAATGAAACAATAGTATTCAGCGATGAATTAAATCATGCAAGTATTATTGATGCCTGTAAGATTGCAAAAGTTCCGTGCATTCAATACAACCATACTGATATGAGTGATCTGAAAAAAAAATTACTATACTATAAAACCAAAAGAAAAATAATTGTTACCGATGGAGTCTTTAGTATGGACGGTGATATTGCTCCGCTACCGGATATAGTAGAACTGGCGAAAGAATTCCACAGCCTAACAATTGTAGACGATGCCCATGGTACAGGTATTCTTGGGGAAAATGGGGGTGGGACTGCCGAATATTTCAATTTGAAAGGTGAAATAGATCTTGAAGTTGGTACGTTAAACAAAGTATTTGGAGGAGTGGGAGGATTTGTTTCGGGTAATAAAGAAATATGCGAGCTATTAAGAGTGACTTCAAGGCCCTATATCTTTTCAGCAGCAATGCCTCCTGGAAATGCCGCAGGTCTTGTTGAAGCAGTAAAAATTGTAAAAGATGAACCGGCATTAAGAATTAAACTTTTTGAAAACATTGATTATTTTCAAAAAATACTTAATAAGAATCAATTATCTGAAACCGTATCATCCACTCCAATTATTCCAATTATAATCGGTGATGAAAATTTGACCGTAAAACTTTCTAATCAACTCTTTGAAAAAGGATTTTTTGTTCCTGCTATTCGTTGGCCAGCGGTACCTAAAGGAGAAGCCCGCTTTCGTGTAACATTAATGACAGACCACACGAAAGACCAAATGGATGCTTTTGTTGAAACATTGAATACATTATGTATAAATGAAAATGTGCTCGTAAAATAAAAGATATGAACGAACATCAAATATTAGAAATTTTCACTCCAATATGGTGGAAAGCTACTTTGCTTTGTTTACTGGCAATTTTTATAACGCTCCTTATAGGAAAGCAGTTAACGAAGAAAGGACAGAAAATTATGCGTCTGGGATTAGGGGTTCTTTTTTTATCAAGTGCAATAGCCATTCATCCTTATCTTATTTATTTGGGTAAATGGAGTACTCAGACTTCCTTACCGCTTCATCTATGTACCTTGTCTGGTCTACTTTCGGGTTTAGTTATGCTAAAGCCAAATCAAATCGGATATGAATTTCTATTATACTGGGGAATTCCCGGAGGATTCCATTCTATTCTCACTCCTGAATTTCTCCATGGTACTGAAGGCTTGTTACTATTTGAATATTATTTTTTACATGGCAACCTACTACTTTCTTCTTTGTACTTATCGTGCATATTGAAAATGAAACCACGAAAAAATTCATGGTTAACAATTTTTTTATGGACACAGTTATGTCTTCCTGTAATCGGAGGAATCAATTGGATCTTAAATTCAAACTATATGTATATTTCAGAAAAACCACTTGCAGAAAACCCATTTATTATTGGCGAATGGCCATGGTATATTGTTATTCTTGAACTGGTAATGTTGGCACACTTCTACTTTGTATACTTACTTTTCAAACCAAACTGGTCGATTCCTAAACTATTTTCTAACTCAAATAGAACTTTATGATATTTTTAAGAATTTTAATAAATACCTTTCCAATCTCGCTTTCAAAAGTCCCAAAATTGCTTTTGTTCCTTTTCTTAAATCTGTTGATTTTACCTTTGAAATTTTGGGAATATATTATTTATCAAAAAAAAGTAACGAAACATCAGATTGAACATTCTCCAATTTTTATTATTGGACACTGGCGAAGTGGAACAACCTATCTTCATCAGCTTTTATCGAAAGATCAGGATAAAATTTATCTAAATTTTTACAAGGCTACATTTCCTTCCTTTTTCCTTTCTTCTGAATCGTTCTTAAAACCTGTATTACAGAGAATGGTAGATTTATGTCAAATAAATATTCCCTACTTCAACAAAATACCTTATGACTGGAATTTTCCTTGCGAAGAGGATACGGCTCTATTGAATATGAATAAAGACAGTTCAGCCTATTGGGCCTATTTATTTCCAAACAAAGCAGAAGAATGGTTTTCTAAAACCATGTTTTACAATTCTTCGGGGAAGGAAGAAGAGAAGTGGAAAAAAGATTATTTGTTTCTTCTTAAGAAACTCAGTTTTAAGAATAAGGGAAAGCAAATGATACTTAAAAGTCCTCCCAATACATCAAGGATAGAACAGCTACTTGAGTTGTTTCCTGATGCAAAATTTATCTATATTCACAGAAAACCTAGTGAAGTATTTTATTCTCACCTTAATCTTTGGAAACAAAATAATAATTATTTTGGAATGCAAAATATATCAGACACAAAAATTGAATTAATAATTACGAATACTTTTAGACGAATGACAGAGAAGTACGAAAAAGATAAATATAGGATAAAGGCAAAAAACCTCTGTGAAATTGAGTACAACGATTTGATGAAAAATCCGCTGGAGCAAATTATGTATATCTATGAAAAATTAGAACTTGCAAACTACAAAAAATCGGAAGATCATTTCGAAAAATATCTATCTCAACACAAATATCAACCTTTTTCATACAACTATGATCCAAAAAAAAGTAACACAATTAACAAAATGATTAAAATTAGTACTACTTGTCACAACTTTACTACCTAACACGCTAACTCCTATTTTTTACTATCCTCAATTTTCCTTCAACTTTATTTTTTATATTTGTTTTCATTAACAAATGAAGAATGTCTTTTATAAACAATCTTACCATCTTCAAGAAGCTTACCCTCTCCTATCTATTAGTTGGAGTATTGACTATAACAGTTGCTTCATTATTTTTTTACAAGGCTTTTAAAAATGCCTTACTTGACAGAACCTTTGACCAACTGTCTTCTATTAATATCCTGAAAAAAGACAGACTTGAGGAACTTATTAAATTAGAAAATCTAAATAGCGATACCCTTTCAAAAGAAACTGGACAGAGAATTGAAAAAATAATTTTGGAACGCACTGGTATGGGGAAGACAGGTGAATCCTACCTTGTAAACCAACAGGATAAAATGATAACTCCTTCCCGATTCTTTAAAGATAAAGAACCCTCTGATATTAGTGTAAAAACAGAAGCTGTAATTGAAGCAATGGATGCTTCTACTATTTATGAAGTGC
>JANYCO010000119.1 GCA_025360235.1 Cytophagales bacterium | reverse complement strand
CGGAGGATAAAAAATGAGGATAATTGTGTCTTATTCAGGATAGACAGTGTCAAGCTATTTCAGGACAAGACAGTAGTGAGGGGTTACTCCAACTTCTTGAACCGCCCCTGAATACTATACAAATAACCATAGAGCGCCATCTTTCCTCTCATGGTCTGTCTTGGCGTGAACTCGGCATTGGACCAGGAATACCTGCAATTGAAATGCCCTTCCTGGAAAGGCCATCCGTTGGTTATCCAGTCCGGATACGACCGTTGTACAAACCACTGTGGGTCGCCCCCTCCTTTGTTGTTGGTATCCCATGTTCCCAAATTATTGTATGGCGTATGCCCGGGATGTAATCCCGGAGTACCATCGTTTCGACCGGAGGTGTAGATGTTCACTACAGGACGATTTCCAAGTCCTGTCATTTCTACAATGTTGGAAGGATTCCTGCCCAACCCCCATTCGTATTCCGAAAGCATGGCTTCCTCATATCTTCTTCTTTCATTTTCACTTTCTGAAAAAGCATGCGCGATGAGCACAAGGTGCAAGTTTTCGGAAGTCTGCCACCAGTTGTCCTTAGCGGACCTTCTGGATGGACGCTCCAGCATTTTATCAAGATTTTCCAACTGCGCCTGATTACGAATAGAAGATTTCATATTTCTCAGCAGGCTTGTCTTGTTTTTTGTTTGTGGAGATAAAATATACGCCGCACATCCCCACAGCTGACAGTGGCTATCCTTTTGTTCTACTATGGACTTCGACCCTGTAATGACACATTCTTTCGCCATGATCTCTTCCCATTTTGCATCACCGGTAATGTTGTATAAAAATGCTGCCGCCATCATTTTAAAATCACGAACGGTCATATGTGCATCGCCTACTTCCTGAAGAACACCTTCCATTTTATCTTCTTGCTTTTCTGCATAGTTAAATGCTACAATAGCAGAATCTCTATATGTCTCCATCAATTCCTTCTTTCCCGCAATCCTGAAGCAATCGGAAAGCATGGCTGCATTCGCTGCATTTGCCCATGCGGCCATTGTTGTATTACCTGCCTGAAACATCATGAATTTTTTATTGTCCGGATTCGTCAATCCCTGCGAGTAGCCTCCCTTATAGCGAAGACGCAGGAAGAAATCAACTTCGTTACGGGCCTCGTCAATGAGGTCCGGAATCTGGTTTCCGCTTTCTGCAATTCCAAGGTTATCGTCGTTCAATTTTCCGTTGCTCAAAAAGTAAGGCAACAACAAGTCGTAAGCATCCGATACATGGGCAAGATGACGGTCCCAATCCAGCGCATCGGAATGCCCTCCGTAGGCTTTGGGATTGGTGGGAAATCCTTCTACGCGCCTTTTCCAGAACATAGATTGCTTATAAGGTTTCCAATGTGGTTCGTCCCACTGGTCTCCGGATTTTGATTTCCATTCTGCATCCCATGGATCAAGGTCGGTAATGTATATTTTGAAAGTATCGATAGGATCTTTGCCTTCTATGAATAGTGGACGCCTTGGAACGGGAACCATTTCCATATGGTCTTCTCCTATCCGCATGTAGTAGTAACCGCGTACAGAAGTCTTGAATGGTAAAAAATATAGATCGTCTTTGATTTCAAAATCCTGACTGCATCCTACGCCTTCTATGGCCAAGCGGTATTTTCCTGGTTTGTTGAAATTTTCAATATCAGCACTCCACACCGATGAACCAGTAAGTTTTCGATCCATAGCTTCCGCAATATTCTCCTTCCAAAATTTCACTGTACCTACCCTGTATTTCTCTTTGGTATCCACGTTGTACAACCAGACAGGACTGCCCAGGAAGGATTCATAGTCTCTGGAACCACCATCGCCTAGCCAATAGTATAAATCGGCTTGCTTTATCGGACTGTTGGGAGTATAGCCAATCGTGTTGACGTGTATTGCTTCGGAAAGGCAATTGAAGATATCATACGTGAAGGATATCGTAGTTCTGTCGGTATTGGTTTTCTCGGAAACAGAAATTACGTACGTAGCTCCCCTTTTCAGAGATGAGGGAAGCTTAAGAAAAATCCAATGATCCAATTTGTAGTTCCAGTTGGCCGAAACATTATTGCACTTGGCTTTCCGACTTACCTTATTGGGATTTTTTCCTGATTTGTAAAAGTTATCATCCGTTGAACTGATGGTCCAGCTGGAAATTTGTTGGACAATTTCAACGTTCAGTTCAGTACCGTAAGATTCAAGGCGTTCGTCTCCTTCCACGTAGTCGTGTCCGGTATAGCCGCTGGCGCGCTTCCCGTCGTCGGTATAAAATAGTTCACCATCCTTAAAATAGACCATGAGGTATTCCTTGTCCACGACTTGGATACTGACCAGTTTGGTTCCAAAACTTTGGAGGGAACAACAAAGAAGTAAAAACAAGAGGGAAACTGTTTTATTCATAATAGTGTAGTTTAATAGCGTACTAAAGATACGATAGAAAGTGGAATTGCACTAACTTTACGATAGTAAACTGAATTACATTTTTAGTTGTGTTGTAGTTTTTGGATGTAATGATAATTTTCTATTCTGTGTCTTGTCGGTGAAGGGTATATTTATATCTCCAGCAGACGCTGAAACTATAAGAGGCCAAGTGGAGTGAGGGTAAATATTATTCAATAATTAATGATTCAAACATAGATGTTTTATAAATAATAGACACGGACAGGATGTCCGCGCCAACGGAGCTATAGTGATTTGAGGTACAAATAAGGTACAAAAATTAATTATACTTACCATCCAATGATTTCACTTCTATTATTTCATCAAATGGATAAAATCTATAGTCATCTTTATCGCACTTCAAACAGAAGGCTCTTTCCTTAACATTAAATGTTTGAAATTCTCCTGATACCATATTAGTATTTATAAATTTCACAATACATTCCTTTTTAAAATACTTGAATAAATCATCCTTCCTATACGAAATAAGTTTATTGTTCATATGTAAGTCAAAAGATTCAATCTGTCTCTTATAAATATCCTCATTTTCTAATAATTTTTTAGCGATCATCCAAGCTCTATATTCTCTTGGGGTAGTTTTAATATTTGATAAATCAGGATCTAGATGGTGACCGAATTCATGTAATAAATCCCAAAGGACACCAACACCTTTTGAAGCATCATGTCTTACAGAAATACGAATTCTATAATTTTCATAACTAGAAGAGAATGTATCTGAGCGAGTACCAATTTTAACTCCTTTTTCTTCAATATAATTTATCCATTTCTTTACAATGGCTTTTAACTCTTCAGAATCTCCAACTTGCTTCAATATTTCATTTAATGTTAATTCAGTCATAACTATATAACCTAAGGTCTATAACTCCCCCGTTGGCGCGGACATCCTGTCCGTGCCTATTATTTATAAAACATCTATGTTTGAATATTTCATCTAAAAACATAGCCGATTCGATACATCAATTAAACAATTTTGCCTATCTTTGACAAGTCATTTTTAACTTTTAATTTTTATGTCAGAAAAATACAAAACCTATACGGGGAATCTTTATTTCCTTACTATGTCCATCGTAGGCTGGATTGATTTGTTTACAAGAAAAGAATACCCAATATTTCTAGAAGACAATCTAAACTTCTGTATCAAAAACAAAGGCCTGGAAGTTTTCTCCTACAGCATCATGCCCAGTCACATGCACCTCATAGCCCGCACAGAAAATTATAACCTCGCCGATTGGTTGAGAGACTACAAAGGATATACATCCAGAAATTTATACGATATGGTAAGCAAACATCCTTCAGAAAGCAGGAAGGAATGGTTGCTTTATATGTTTAAGTTCTTTGCCCATCCTTTGAAAAGCAATAAGGAATTCAAAATATGGCAAAACGGCAATCACCCTGAAGAAATTTTTACGCAAAACTTCTTTGAACAAAAAAGAACGTATATCCATAATAATTCTGTAGAAGCTGGCCTTGTTACAGACCCAAGCTATTACCAATACTCAAGCGCAAACCCAAATTGCAGGGTTAATATCGTTCGATATTGATTGTTCAAACATGGATGTTTTGTTAATAATTAGGCACGGACAGGATGTCCGCGCCAACAGTAATACCAAATTATTACTAAGTCAGCACCGAGAGGTGGTTTAAAGCCTTCGCTTGCACAACGACTTTGATAGACCTACTATCTACTATCATCTTTTATACAACATTGAATAAACTTACAAACGTTTATCCTTTCACGGCACACTTGGAGAAAAAGCTCCAACAACGGCGAAAATTCACAAATATCAAATACAATCCATTTTTTATTATAATAAATTACTAAAAATTTGTATTTTTAATTCTTGTCAAATCAAAGCAAACACTCATGCATCTTTACAAAATGATAAGGTATCCATTAATTTCATGAAAAAATTACGCATTTGTTTATGGTTAATTTTACTGCTTCTGGTTTGTGAAGTTGAAGCACAAATTGTAAATGTAAGCACAGCTACCCAACTTCAAAACGCACTTAATGCTGCTACACCAGGTCAAACAATTGTAATGGCAGATGGTACATATTTAAAAGCGGGAAGTTTTATTATTCCCCCTGGCAGTGATGGAACAAGTGCAAATCCAATCACATTAAAAGGAAGTCCTAATGCAATTGTTACGTGTGGTAATTTAGCTGCGGGTTATGGAATAAGTTTACGGGGCAGTGATTATTGGATCTTCGATGGATTCACCATTTACAATTCCTCTAAAGGCATCGTAGCCGATAGTAGTCATCATACAATAATAAAAAATTTAAAGGTAAATAAGATTGGGTTTGAAGGAATTCACCTTAGATGTTATAGCTCCTATTGTCTGGTGGCCAATAATTTTGTGGACTCTACGGGCCTTTCATCTCCTGGTACTGCAGAAGGTATCTATGTTGGCTCTGCTGTTAGCAATTGGCCTACTTATACAAATGGTAATCCAGATACATGCAATTACAACACCTTTACCAGCAATACGTTTGGCGATCATGTATTATCTGAAAATATCGATATTAAAGAAGGTACAAAGGGAGGTTTGGTTAACTTCAATACGTTTAACGGTGCCGGTCTTAACAATGTAAATTCTGGAGATTCATGGATAGATGTGAAAGGAAATGATTATCTAATCGAGTGTAACACCGGGATGAATACAATTTTGGATGGATTTCAAACGCATATAGTAGTGGCAGGTTGGGGAGATAACAATAAATTTTCCAATAATATGCTTACCGTAAATCAGGCCAGTGGTCGTGGTATTTTGGTAACTACAAGTTCTTCCAATGGCCCAGCCTTGAATAATGTTGTTTGTTCCAATAACAGTTCTGTAGGTGCAGGATTGGGGCTAACCAATATCTCAGCTGCGGTATGTTCAGGAATGGGATCTTGTGCTCTTCTATTGGAGGAGTCAGAAGAAAAGAAAGTAAAGTACAATTGTGATTTTAATAGTTACGTTGCGCCAAATCCTTTTGTAGAAGAAACCTATTTTTTTTCTACAAAAGAATATAGAGGAACCCAGTTTTTTGTAACTGACATTGTCGGCAAATTTTTTCTATCAGGGTTGATTACTAATGAAAAGACTAAACTGTCCTTAGAATTTTTATCTTCAGGAATTTATATTTTAAATATTAACGGTCCTGACAAAATGGAAAAAATAAAAATTATTAAAAATTAATACCAAACAATTTCCCTCACCTATAGAGGGAAACGGAAAATAGAAGATACAATAATCACTATTCCAGGGGATATAGTACGAAGTAAGTATTTGTTTTTCTTAGTTCTGACATAAAAAATGTTTGTTTAAAAGTATAAAAGTTCTGCGAATTAATAAAAATTGTGTGTATTTTCAAATGCAGTTGAGTCAGCACGGCCAGAGGCCTTTTGAATATTGGTCACTCGGACTAAAGTCCAGAACTGCCTTTTGCAAATTTATGGCCTGTGCTAGTGCGGGTACTATTTGGAACATAAAGTAGGGTTATGGAAGAATATATTATTGATAAAAAAAATAGAATTAAAGTTTCTAATGATTATTTTGTTCTTATTAAGGCTAATAAAGAACAAATTTTTTATTATAAAAATTTAAAAAAAATTTTGTTTTTAAAACCTATTCATATTATTGATTTTATTGTTAAAACAATTTTTGGACCATCACCTCCAGTAGATGAGTTATATAATAGAATTGTAATATATGATAATAAATATATGTCTATAGCTATATTGTTTAATAAAAAACTTGATGTGAATGTATTGACTTCTATAATTTTGCAATTGAATAATAAAATATCGAAATTTAGTGGAGATGCGAAATTATAGGTTTTATAAAAACATTACAACTATCAATAGTTACCAAAAAAGTCTATCTTGTTTATATTCATTTTTTTGCCCTTGTTCGAGCTTTTTCTCCAACAAGGGTGTAAAAAAATTTGGTTGCCATCTAGAATGTCTTAATAATAGTCTAAAGTTTAATTTTAAACTATTTCTATATTCTTTCTATCCTTATTTTCAGAAACTTGTAATTGCGCAGCGGATTGCTGCGTAATTACAAAATGTGGATAAGCTGTTGCAAAGCTTTGCATATAAACCAGATTTCTATCAGAGAAGAATAGGCAAACAAGAGAAAGTTACTTCCTTGAGATACTTGTATTTACTTAGATTTTTTTGCTGATGTTTGTATACTTACTTCCCGATACAAAACTTCCCAAAAATAGCTCCTAAAATATCTTTATCCATATCGATCTCACCGGTGATACTCCCCAAATAATACAAGGCTTGGCGGATGTCTTCGGCGAGGAGATCGCTGGTTATTTTTAGTTCTATGCCTTCCTGTACTTTTATCAGCGCTTCTTTACTTTTACTGAGTGCTTCGAAATGTCTGGCGTTGGTTACAATGGCATTGTCGGCGAGAGTTCTTCCCCCTACTACAAGTGTGTACAACTCATTTTTAAGTTGCTCTATATTTTCTTTCTTACCTGCTGAAATATTTACCACCGGGTCGTTCATCACTTGAGGCAATGGATTTATATAAGTACCTACAGGAAGTAAATCCATTTTGTTGGGTACAACTACAAATGGAATTCCATGTTTGGTAAGTTCTAAAATGTCCTTTTGCGCCTCGTCCATGGAAAGTGCTTTGGCATCGTACACATAAATCAACAAAGCGGAAAGGCGGATTTTTTCAAACGTCTTCTCTACTCCCATCGCTTCTATCGCATCTGTTGCTTCGCGAATTCCGGCGGTATCAATCAATCGAAACTCCACTCCTTTTATCACAAGCTTCTCTTCAATGGTGTCGCGTGTGGTACCGGCTATTTCAGAAACGAGTGCACGTTCTTCGTTTAACAAAGCATTGAGCAAAGTAGATTTTCCTGCGTTTGGCCTACCGGCTATCACGGTGCTTACTCCTGCTTTTATGGCATTACCCAGTTGGAAACTATTCAGCAATTCAAAGATCATACTTTGAATTTTTAGGATGAGTTGTTTAAGTTGCGTACGGTCGGCAAATTCAACATCCTCTTCGCTGAAATCTAATTCAAGTTCTATTAAAGCTGCAAAATTAATCAGCTCTTCTCTGAGTACTTTTATTTCATTAGATATCCCCCCTCGCATTTGATTGATGGCTGCACGATGGCTCGCTTCAGAATCGGAAGCGATAAGATCGGCAACGGCTTCGGCTTGTGCAAGGTCAAAACGGCCGTTGAGAAAGGCTCGTTGGGTAAACTCTCCAGGTTTTGCGTAGCGTGCACCTGCTTCAATCAAAATTCGAATTATTTTTCCAATGATATAATTCGAGCCATGACAGGAAATTTCTACCACATTTTCTTTGGTAAAGGATCTTGGCGTTTTGAAAACGGAAACCAATACTTCATCTACAATGGTATCATTCTCCATGATCGTTCCGAAATGAACGGTATGGGTTTCTTGTTTAGTAAGGTCTTTGCCTTTGAAAACTTTATTGCAAATAGAAATAGCCTCTTTACCCGAAAGTCTGATGATGGCAATGGCGCCTACTCCGGGTGCGGTGGCGGGGGCTACTATGGTATCGGTGAAACTGGAAGTCAATTGTTAATTATTAATGGTAAAGATTTATTTTACTGTTTTGTCTTTTGAATATTTAATCATTTCCTCTAAGTAAGAAAGCTCAGAAATAAAAAATTTCCCACAAATATAATGCAGTATCCGACGAAAGTCATTATCAGTTGATATAAAACTCAGCCACCTTGTGTCGTTATCCACTTTAACATTCATTTTATAGCAATTTTTGCTGATTCTCTCTATTGCTTTTATATGAATTAGAGGAACACAATAAACTATTGAAAAATTGAAATAATTTGTCACCCTTAACAATAGTTCATCAGGCAAGACTTCTATTTTTTTAACCTTTAAGTAAATTGTTTGTTTGACAAAAAAATAAACACTCACACTGAAAATTATTAATAAAGAGAATAACAATACAAACAAATGAATTTTATTTACTAAAAAAGCAAAAAGTAGTATAGAAATAATAATTGATACAAATCCAAAAGCCAGAATGCCAATTATTAAAGAAAAATAATAATTGAGATTTCCAATTGAAATTAATACTACTTGCTGTCTATTAAGTTTAGGTTTTTTATCCTTATTTAGCTTAATCATAAACTATATGAGATTATTCAATAATAAGAGACTCCAACCACCTTAACTCTTACTCCGCCACATAACTAGCCGCAAACTGCTCCCAGGTTTGTGTTTTGTATTTATCTTCTCCTAAGAAATGAAGTATTTTATCAAGCTCTCCTGCTTCTCTATATCCGGAAAGATTGATCAGTAGATTTTCACTTTCGTCAAGGTACAATGTGGTTGGGTATCCGTTTGCTTTAAAAATCCGTGTTGCCAATTCTCTTTCGGAAAGCACAGTCCCTTTATAATTGGAAGCCGCAGGACTTTCTGCGTTTAGTTTTACGGCGTAGAATTTCTTATTCATATACTCCACTACTTTTGGGTCTTTCATGGTAGTCGCGTCCATTTTCTTGCACCATCCACACCAGTCGGTATAGA
>JANYCO010000063.1 GCA_025360235.1 Cytophagales bacterium | reverse complement strand
GGAGATAAGAAAGATGAACCTTGAGTCAACCAAGTGAAGATATAAAAGAATTTTTCCCAAAATTTGTTCATATCGAACATCTTATGAGCACTATAACGATGCAGGAAGAAGGTCTGACTAAACAAAGACAAATACCAATGCACACAAAAGAAAATCAATATTGCTACCACGTTTTTTTTATTTTTGTTTAATTAAATTATTTCAATGTCTATTAAGTACATATACTTTATATTAATGCAATTTACGCAAATATTTTTAAAAAAGGCAACGGATGTACTAAATAATGCGTTATCCACTTAAATAGTTTTGTTTAGTAAATAAAAGTTCTAATTTTGCGGACCATTCAAAACAAAAGGTCGCGTGGCCGAGTGGCTAGGCTGAGGTCTGCAAAACCTCCTACAGCAGTTCGAATCTGCTCGCGACCTCACTTTTTAAGGGATGAGACCCGATATTTAGGGATAAGATGCATTATAAGCGTCTTTACGAACCAATAGCTCATTATTTTATTTCGCATTCGATCATTTTCTGATCTTCCAGAAACACTTCTAGTTTATCACCGACCTTAATAGTTCCAACACCCGCAGGTGTACCTGTAAAAATCAGATCTCCTTTTTTTAATGTGAAAAATTTTGAAACATAGGAAATGATCTGATCGATTTTATGGAGCATCATTGAAGAGTTACCTTGTTGTTTTAGTTCCCCGTTTTGTTTTAAGGAGAACCCAATAGCATTAATGTCAGAAAAATTAGATTTAGGTACAAATTCGGAGATGGGAGCAGAACCATTGAAGCCCTTTGCCAACGTCCATGGTAGTCCTTTTTCTTTTGCTTTTCGCTGTAGATCGCGCGCTGTGAAATCTATCCCTACTCCTATCTCTTCATAATATTTATGTGCAAATTTTTCTTCAATATTTTTTCCCAGTTTGCATATACACACTACCAATTCAGCTTCGTAGTCAATCTCTTTGGTGAAGGAAGGGTAATAAAATGGATTATTTCTAATCAGAACGGCAGAATCTGGTTTTAAAAAAATGACAGGTTCGTCAGGAACCTCATTTCCTAGTTCTTTTATGTGTTCGCTGTAATTGCGGCCTATGCAAATGATTTTCATTAGAGATTATTTTTCATTTTGGGTAAATACCAAATCACTAAAAATCAGTAATTATGATTACTCCGATTATCCACAAATTATATATATATATAGTCTTTTTGAAGCTTGTATATCAAAGAGGTTTGTTTTGAAACTAAACATTTTCGGTAAATTTTTTTCTTATTGGAAGAAGGGCAAACAATCAATCCTGAAATTAAGTTTTCCAGTAAGGTATCCAACTGATTAGCAAAATTATCTACTTCCTTTTGTGTCCAATTTATCCTGATAAAATTTACACTTTTGCTCAAAAGATTTTAAAGACCTTAAAGTCCACTGGATTGAATACATTACTTACCTGAGACTATTTTACCTATAATAGATTTAGCTTTTTGATGAGAAATAGTCTTACCCTGTTTAATTTCCTTTTCAGCCTGTTGAATATCTATTTTATCCTCTTCACTCAACTCGTCCCACCAATCAGCAGTTTCAGATTTCTTCAAACTTTTAAAGTAGGCTTTTACCTTTATTAATATGCTGGTATCTTCAGTTTCCACGACCAGTTTTAATATCTCGGTTTTTAATTCTGCGGTAGACATTTCTTCAGCTTTAAATTTTGATGGGTTTATCGTTCTCGCTATTCCTATTAATCCACTTGAGTATACTTAACACAAGTTAATAAATTAACCTCATTAAAACAAAAATCACTCCTCTACTTCTTTACTCTTCCGAACCTTCATCAAAAAATTCTCCAACTGCTCCGCCGTATCAACATGAAACTCCCCAATACGCGTACGTCTAAGTCCGCTCATATAAGCACCATTATTAAGTGCGGCTCCAAAGTCGCGCACCAGACTGCGGATGTAGGTACCTTTCGAACAAACGACTCTGAACTTTACAATAGGAAATTTTATTTCAGTAATCTCAAATTCTGAAACGGTCACCTCTCTTGATTTTATTTCAACCGATTCACCTTTTCTTGCTTTCTTATACAAAGGAACACCGTCAACTTTAATTGCAGAATAAATCGGTGGAATTTGCTGGATTACTCCTGTAAATTGTTTTACATTCTGTCTGACCATTTCTTCTGTTATAGCCGAAATGTCAAATTCTTTGTCAACCTCAGTTTCCAGATCACAGGAAGGAGTAGTCTTTCCGAGGACCAGTTCGCCCTGATATTCTTTTTCCTGAGCCTGATATTCGTCTATTTTTTTTGTGAATTTTCCAGTGCAAAGAATCAAAAGTCCCGTAGCTAAAGGGTCTAAGGTGCCAGCGTGCCCTACTTTTTTTGTACGGATAGTATTCCTGATCTTACTTACTACATCGAAGGACGTCCAGTCCAGTGGCTTATCGATAAGTATAACAACTCCTTCTTCGAAATTCATTATTGTTCGCTAGGCTTGAACTCAAGGATCAAAATACCATTCTCATATAAATAAAGTAAGTTATTTACAATCTTCCATGAAGTACTTTTTTGAAGAATATCTCTAAACAATTTTTCTCTTTCTACTGTTGCGTCATCACAAACACGTTCAGTTGGTAATAAATCAGAAATAGAAATTGTTGAATCCTGAATAACAACTTTCCCTCTCAATGAATTACAGGAAGTGTAACCGGCTATCCTCTGTTTTACTTTTTTAATTACAATAAATGATTGGTTTCCGGTATGTTGCTTCATTGATTTTACACCTACCATTTTTGTTAGTATCCATCTGCTGCTGTCCGGGAATACTGTAATCTTAGTTGAGTCCTGAGTATTGAGTATT
>JANYCO010000100.1 GCA_025360235.1 Cytophagales bacterium | reverse complement strand
CCACTCCAGGACTTGCAAGTCTTTATGGTGTTACCAGTTTTAATTGTGGAGGTGTAGTAATAGATAACAACTCAAGATTAGTTACTCCTCAGACATCAAGTACTTTTACTGACAGAGGTAATTTTACACTTCAGGGAGCTACAACAGGGTCTTTTAATGATGGTGGTTCAACTATTAATTTCGCTGGCTCAGGAACTATTGGTTCACCACAATTCGTAAGTACTACTGCTGCTGCTCCTATAAACTTTTCAGGAATGATCGTGAGCAACGGAACTTATGTTCAATTAAGTGATCCTGTAACAGTGAGCGGAATCCTTACAATGACTTCCGGTTATGTAGGAACAACGACTACAAATTCACTTACAGTTACGAATCCTGCCATTGGTGCAATTACGGGTGGTAGCGCTACAGCTTATGTTGACGGCCCCTTAACTTGGAATCTTCCTCCAAATCCTGCCGGTGGTTATGTATTTCCTGTGGGAGATATGAATGGTGGTAGTACCTATCTTCCTCTTACATTATCCTCAGGAAATTCTTCAGGAGGTACTTTCGTTACCGTAACTGGGTTCCATCAAAACTCAAACGGAACTCCTGACGGTACCACCGTAAATACAATCAGTCCAACAGAATACTGGTCAATGTCTGAAACAAGTCCTTTCACAGGAAGCCCCACAATAAGTGTTAGCAGACCAACTGCGGTTGCACCATACAATTCATTAGGCAAAAGCACAACTTCAAATGGTATTTATTCTGCGATTGGTGGTACACCGGCTGGTAATACGATAAGTGGTGGTGGTCCTGGCAATACAACTCCTGTTTTTATCACAATGGTAAACGCTTTTTTGAATGTGGTAAGAGTAGGTGGAGCTTATGCAGGTATCGACAACCTTTGTAATCCTACTACTACAGGATCTCTTATCGTAGGTGGGGTAGGAGGGACTGCTCCGTATACTTATAGCATGACTTCTGCTGCTGGTCCATTTACTGGTACTACCGTTTACAGCCCTTTAGCTAAAGGGAGCTATTCTGTTTGGGTAAAAGACAATTTGGGTGTCGTTAAAATGAATACATTGAAAGTTTTAGGAGCCGTACAAATAAATGGAGACGATGCAGATGTTACTGTTTGTCCACCTGCCTCTACAACACTTACAGCAAATAATCTTATTAATCCTTCTACTTATTTATGGTCACCTGGTGGAGCAACAACTGCTAGTATAACAGTAAGTCCGACTGTTGCTACAACCTATACGGTTACAAGTCCGGTAAGTTTACTGGGTGCTAATTCTCTTGCCAACGGTAGCTTTGAAGGAGGATTTACCTTTACAGCTGGTTATGCAGCAAATGCTGGCGGGTATGGTACTACGCCAGGGGCAGGTGGTTACTATAAAATTGGTACGGCGGGAAATCAATTGTGTACTTTCTTTACAGCACTTCCTGCTCAGAACGGAACAAATTATTATATAGCGGATGGAAATACTGCTGCTATGGATGTATTTTCTATACCTTTAGCCGGACTTACAATAGGTACTGTATACCAATACTCTTTCTGGTATGCTAAAGGTAGTCCGACTCCTCCAAATACGCCATTGGATATTAAATTAAATGGAGTTGTTATTGGTTCAATTAATATTACAAACTCAGCCGCATGGACTCAGTATACTGTTAGTTTTACTGCTGCCACAACTAACCCTACCATTACACTGCGCAATACCTTATCACCTGGTACTACGGATGGTAATGACTTCTACATTGATAATATGGAGTTAAAAACGGTGACTACCTGTTCGGTTCAAACTTCTATAAATATATTGATCAACTGTCCTGCTCCTGTAACGTATCTTTATTTCGATGCAGTAAAAAAAGATCAGGGAGCTTTATTGACGTGGGAAACTGCAGTTGAGGTAAACAGTTCACATTTCATCATTGAAAAATCATCAGACGGAATATCTTTTGCACCAATCGGAAAAGTAAAAGCAAATGGAAACAGTTCTTCGATCCATGATTATTCGTTCACAGATCCATTTATTTCAAGTGGTGTTACGTATTACAGACTTGTACAATATGATATTGATGGAACAATGCATTACAGTGAAGTAAGAACAGTAACGAAAGAGGAAGGAATGGGTGTGCACGTAACTCCAAATCCTAACAACGGAGTTTTTGTAATCACATTTGACAAAGCTGCCGGTGCTACTCCAAAAGTAAGAATCTTAAATGCTCTTGGACAATTGGTTTTCTCGGGAGTTGAGTCTACAGAGAATCTTATGAATGTAGACATTTCAAATTTGGCAGCCGGTGTTTATTATCTTCAGGTAATGACTAATGAAGAAACGAAAACGATTAAAGTAGTGAAAGAATAGGTTTAGGTTAAAAAAGTGGTAGTGTTTAAACGGGGGTTGTCTTAGGGCAATCCTTTTTTTTGTAACAGAGCAATAATCCGCAGCCACTCCTGCATTCGCGTAGATTAATAAATTTCCAGAAAGGCAGTCCTTTACCCCGTTTGCCGTAGCTTTTAGCTACGTGCTTAACTATATTGTGAGGCGTTCCGCCGGGCTAACACAACTAAGTTAAGTATTAAATATCGATAAAATAATCTATTTACCATTAATAATTTATTACTTTTGCATTTCATTTTTAATTTTTAAAAATCATGTCAGAAGGATATCAAATCAGAAAGCCATTCATTATTTAACTTTTCAGGTAATAAACTGGATGGACGTATTTACAAGAAAGAGCTATAGAGACATTCTTATTGAAAGTCTTCTTCATTGCAGAAACAAAAAAGGATTAAACATTCATGCATTCGTCATTATGAGTCATCATATGCATTGCATTCTTTCTTCCAACATTGCAGATCTTAGCGGTACAGTAAGAGATTTTAAGACACATACTAGCAAAGCTATTATTGCTGAAATGCAATTGCCTGGTGAAAGTAGAAAAGAATGGATGTTGGGTCAAATGAAGTATTATGCTAAAACCAACAAGCGAAATTCTGAACATCAGTTTTGGACACAAGAAAACCATCCCATGGAATTATTTAGCAATAAATTTAAAGACCAGAAGTTGGATTATATCCATCAGAATCCGGTACGTGCTGGAATTGTAGATGAACCATGGGAATATATTTATAGCAGTGCTAGAGCATATAGTGACATGAAATGTATTCTGGAAATTGATTATCTTTGAGAAGATGGTGAGGATATTACCGAATGCAGTTGAATTCGCCCTGCGGAACGCCTCACAGTATAGTTAAGAGCTACGGCAAACGGGGGTTGCAGTGAAACAGGTCTATCAACCATTGTAACGTTGTGGCTCCCTGAAACCCTTCTAAGAAGAATAAAATAAATTTATCTAACCAACTCTATCTTTAATAAATAAGAATTGTATATTCAACATTCTAATAATGAGCAACTGTTGTTGGAGAAAAAGCTCTAACAACGGCGAAACAACTAAAAAATGAAAATTTGTATAATTAAAATTACAATAGCAATATTAATTGTTGTACCACTTAATCTTTATTCTCAAAACTTAACACTTTCAGGAAAAGTACATTTTCGCTTTTTGCAGGATTCAGGGAAGGTATATTTTGCAAAACAAGGAGAAATATTTGATAAAAATAAATTTATAAAATATGATAAAAATAAGAAATTTCGCTTTGAAATGAGTATTGCAAAAATAAAGAAAGACTCCATTCAATTATTAGTATTCTCATTAGATACAGCCCAACGAACAGATAATATAAATGCCTGTGTTCAAAGAATTAATGTTGGAAAAATTGTAAATTCTAACGCTTTTGAAAATTCTAAAAATATAACCCTTAAAACAGACTTGCTTTTAGGTATAAATTGTGCTGCAGGGCCTCTTAGGGAGGCTGAAGAAGAAAACAAGGGTAGATTTGTTGGAAGTTATAGTTTTAAGTTAAACGACACTATTCGTTATATTGAACTAGGAAATTTATTTTTTTTATATAAATCTAAATTTTCAAAGACAACAAAAGAAAATATGGTAGAAGAATATGGGATTTGGGATTATGATGAGGAAAAAAAACTACTAAGATTCCATATTTGGAGACAAACTAATAATTACGGTTTGGCCATTTATTATCAATACAAGTTTGAATTCAATATAGAAGAGACTGAAAACGGAATGAAAATTACACCCAAAAATGGAAAGGGAATTATTACTAAAATATAAATTTATGACCTTTCTGTTTCACCCCCGTTTGCCGTAGCTTTTAGCTACGT
>JANYCO010000073.1 GCA_025360235.1 Cytophagales bacterium | reverse complement strand
GACAGTTTACCTTTTCTACCCTATGAAAAATTAAATTCATTTTACCCATTGAAAAGATATCTCGGGAAAACGTATTTGGGAACTAAAACAATTGCTTACCATAGTAGTATTGGTTGTCCCTTTACTTGTTCTTTCTGCGCTGTAGTACCTATCTATAATGCCCGCTGGAAAGGAAAATCTGCTGAAGCAGTATATAAAGACATAAGCTTTCTGAAAAATAATTTTGAAGGCAACGCGATTGAATTTCATGACAACAATTTTTTTGTTTCCGAAAAACGTACCGTAGAGTTTTCAAAACTTATTAAAAACGACAACATTATTTGGTGGGGAGAAGGACGCATTGATACTATTGATAAATACAAGGACGAATCGCTTGAGCTTATGCGGGAGGCAGGTTGTAAAATGATTTTTTTTGGGGCAGAAAC
The DNA here is from genome assembly GCA_025360235.1 of Cytophagales bacterium. Classification (GTDB taxonomy): domain Bacteria; phylum Bacteroidota; class Bacteroidia; order Cytophagales; family Cytophagaceae; genus JANYCO01. The sequence continues at coordinate 3,209 of JANYCO010000073.1, read as the reverse complement.
AGGAAATGATAGTGTACTCAAAAAAATGGACAAAGGTGGCACGCAGACTGGAGAACAGATCAAACGGTTTGCGGAAAGGATAAAGAAGTTTGACATCATCCCGGAATATTCTTTTGTACTAGGATTTCCTGGAGATTCTGAGGAAGCCGTAAACAAACAAATAGATCAGGATATTGCTTTCATTAAAGAAATAAAAGCAATAAATCCTGCCACAGAAATTATTATATATACCTACAGCCCTGTACCTGTGGAAGGTTCAGAGATGTATAATGAAGTGCTTGCATCAGGATTTCGATTCCCAGAGAAACTGGAAGACTGGATTAGTCCTAAGTGGGAGAATTTTGACCTTAGAAAAAACCCTCTCACTCCTTGGTTAAAACCCTACATGATTGATAAAATAAAAAATTTTGAAACAGTATTGAATGGTTACTTCCCAACGGTATCAGATATTCAACTCAGTCCTTTACAGAGAAGAGTAATGAAAATATCCAGCACCGTTCGTTATAAAACAAATTTCTATACTTTGCCTTATGAAATAAAAGTATTGCAAAAAATATGGAAATACCGTCAACCGGAAATCCAGGGATTCTAAACAGATGGATTTACTTCTAAAAGCTTTTGCGAATTATATACTCAACCCTTTTCTGAAATTTTACCTCAGAAAAGAACGTGGTTTCTCCTATAAAGGATTCCGATTGATTGTCTCTCCTGGAGTATTCCACCCTGGCTTTTTTTTCAGCACGAAATTCCTAACTGATTTTGTAGCTGTTTTAGAATTGAAAAATAAAAAATTCTGTGAGCCAGGAACCGGATCAGGATTGGTTAGTCTATTCGCCTTAAAAGAAGGAGCTTTTGTAACGGCTTTTGATAGCAATTCAAAAGCTGTTGAAAATTGTAAACATAATTTTGAATCTAATAAACTTCTGTTTGGAGAAAATGCTACTTTTCAGGTTTTCCAGTCTAATCTCTTCGATATCATACCTGTTCAAGCCTTTGATTATATTGTCGTAAATCCACCTTACTTTTTTGGCAAGGTGACAAATGATGCTTCAATGGCTTGGTATGCCGGGAAAGAAGGGGAGTATTTTGAGAAATTTTTTCAGCAGATTGGGAATTATTTACATACTTATTCCAGAGTATATATGATTTTGGCGGATAATTGTGAGATAGAGAAAATAAAAACTATAGCTGCAAAATATGATTATAAATTTCAATTAGTTAAGCGAAAAAAAATATGGTGGGAGGAAAATTCAATTTATGAAATACGCAACTGCACATGGACTGATTAATGGATTGTGCGAATTTTTATATACAATATCCCCCACATGTACACGAAATTGTATCTTCAGGTACATTAATTTTAAAAGAATTTTTAAATATCGGAATAAGCTTTTTGAAATTCCTATTTGAATACCCACATGGCGCATTCAATAGAAATATTCTATCTTTATGTTTAATTAAATAATCATAAGTATAAGATAGTCCTGCAGAACTAATAGTATCAGGAGCATTTTTACTACCAGCTTCTTTTGTGATCTTAAATTGTTCATTTGCCAGAATAGAGTCCTTGAAAAATGATTCATATACAGTGATCGTTGAAACCCTTTTATGGCCGAGTCTTCTTGGACTTGGTGAAATAAAAGTGTATTTTATTGTATACAAAGAAGAATTAATAAAAGGGTAAAAGCCAGATTTTTTATTATCTAATAATGTATCTATTTTCAATTCAGTTATTGCAAATTTCCATCCGGGTGTTATTTTAAAATCTAAAATAATCTGAAACGAACTATCAACATATTTTTTGAACATTAGGGTGTCAAAATTATTTTCGATTTTGGTTTCCATAGTACTATACTCTTGCCGACTCTGACAAGAAATAAAAAAGGTGAATGCAATTATTATTAAAAATTTATTCATATTTTTTTCTGTAAACCAATAGTTCAGACACCCTTGTATTGCATTGTCAAAATGAAATGATCAGCCCAACTATTAAAAGGATAAACAAATGACAATTTCTCATCTACCTTTGTCAATTTACTATAAGCCCTCGGAAATTTTTGCTGAAATTTTATATTATGTGGCGGCGGACTTATACTTGCCAATCCTTGCAATGAAATTTTTTTAAAATCTTTGCCAAATGCTTTTACCACTTCTGAAGGTGTGAAATAATAAGTTTGAAAATATTCTCCCTCAAGATGTGCTTTCACTCCACCTTTATTGAACCGGCGAAACGCTCCTTTAAAATTTCCTCGCAACATAAAACTCATTTCCCAGGGACAAACTGGAGGCATGACTACAAAAGTTACATAAGCTCCAGGCGCAAGCAGTAGAGGTAAATGCTTTATTACTTCCATTAAATCCGGAATACAATTTAATCCACCAAAATTGGAAAATACATAATTAAAAGGAGGTTGTTTTATTTTATTCAATTCGGTATACGAGCACTGTTCGCAACTCAATTTTTGGACTGCATTTGCTTTGCTTATTTTTTCATTTATTGCACTCACCATTCCCTCCGCCAGATCCGTGGCATGTACAGTATGTCCTCTGCTGCTAAAATACAGAGCATCTAAACCGGTACCGGCATTCAACTCTAAGATCCGATCACCTTTTTTTAGATAGTTTAATACATGACCTCGTACCACCTTTCTCATCCACTGAAGTATGATATTCTCTTCGTCGTCCTTATCGTAATGATGCGACTGCTTTGAAAATGCTTTATTGACGCTATCGAAATCTACTCCCATTATTTTCTTAATTCTTTCTTTGCCAGATATGCCAATGGTGTATAATAGGCGATACCCAAAATACTTCTGAGTTTTCCGTAACTTCCTTTTCCTGGTTTTTCCATAAGCGTTCGGAGATTCTGAATTCCTTTCTGTCGCTGGTAAACTTTATGAATGTACCTTTGCAAGTGCTTATAATAGTGGGGATGCACATTGTCTCGAAACATCATCGCCATATCGTCTGAATCTGTCCAGTTGGTTTTTTTGGATAATTCGTTTTTTACTTTTTCGTAAAATTTTGTTCCGGGTAATGGATAAGAAACAGAAACGCCAATCTCATCCGGCATTAGATCCAGAACCATTTTTATAGTAGCCTCCTCCTCTTCTTTTGTTTCTCCTAAATACCCAAACTGCAAAAAGAAGGCACAGCGTATCCCGTATTTTTTCAGAAGTTTACGTGCTTCATAAATTTGTTCTACTTTA
>JANYCO010000035.1 GCA_025360235.1 Cytophagales bacterium | reverse complement strand
ATTAATTTAATAAAATAAATTCCGTTGCTTAGTTCAGCAATATTTATTTCTTTTTTTTCAACTTTCAATTTTTCTGAGCGCATTTCATTACCAAGAACGTCGCAGATTTTTAATTCTGAATCTTCAATAAAATTTGAACCTTCAATAAATAGTTTTCCAACGGAAGGGTTCGGATAAATATTCACCAAATTTAAAAAACTATTTACTTCGGTTATGCCTACATTGACATCATTTAGTCTCAAAACAAATAAATCTGTACCCCCAGCTGATGAAAGATTATACACTGCTGCATCAGGATCAAAATCAACAGTTCCAGAGAAATAACCCGTTGTATAAACATTGCTACTAGCATCAATTGCAATTGAACGGCTGTAATCACCGCTTGGGCCACCAATACTTTTTGCCCAAATAAATGTACCCGAGGCATCTATCTTATTTAAGAAAATATCATAATTTCCAGCTGATGTAATTGTATAAATTCCAACGCCCGGGTCCAAATCTGCTGTACCTTGAAATACTCCGAGTGTGAAAACATTGCCCATTGCGTCAGTTGAAATAGAATTACCACTGCTAATATCGCTACCGCCATTACTACCAATACCTTTTGCCCAAATAAATGCCCCCGAAACATCCAACTTACTAATAAATACATCTTGAAATCCTGTAGAAGTAATATTATAAATCCCAAGACTCGGGTCAAAGTCGGCAGTACCAACAAATCCGCCGGTTGTGTAAACATTACCGGAAGCATCAAGAGAAATGGATGAAGGTCTATCATTACCAAGCCCTCCGAAACTTTTAGCCCAGACAAAAGCGCCGGAAACATCAAGTTTAATTACAAAAATATCATAGCTTCCAGCAGAAGTTATAGTATACGCTGAAACTGAAGGATCAAAGTCAGCCGTACCATTAAAATATCCTGTTGAATAAACATTTCCAACTCCATCAACAGAAATAGAAGCACCACCATCGAATCCTATACCACCCATACTTTTTGCCCAAACAAAACTACCAGAAGCATTAATTTTACTTATGAAAATATCCCCAGCACCATTATCTGTTAGATTGAAAACTCCTACGCCAGGGTCAAAGTCCGCAGTGCCGTTAAACTTACCCGTTGTATATACGTTGCCAACAACATCAACGTAAATTGAATTGCTATAATCGGCATTTGTCCCTCCCATATTTTTTGCCCAAACAAAAGCACCAGAAGCATTAAGTTTACTTACGAAAATATCGGTCGAACCAGCTGAAGTAAGATTATAAACGCCTGCACTAGGATCAAAATCACCTGTACCCTGAAAATATCCTGTAGTGTAAACATTCCCATTCGTATCAATCGCTATTGAATTACCATAATCTGAACTTGACGTTCCCATGCTTTTCGCCCAAACAAAAGCGCCAGAAGCATCTAACTTACAAACAAAAATATCGTCAAGACCTGTAGATACAAGATTGTAAATTCCAATTCCGGGGTCAAAGTCCGCAGTACCATCAAACGATCCAGTAATATATGTATTTCCTACAGCATCAATTGTAATTGAGTAACCGAAGTCATCGCCTACTCCTCCCATATTTTTTGCCCAAACAAAGTTTCCCCCTTGAGCATTACACATGAAGGTAATAAACAAAAATAAAATTGATATTGTTAATATAGTTTTCATTTTTAAGAGAATTAAAAAACAACTTTACTCGCTTAATTTAATAAAATTACTGAATAATTAAAGTTTTACTATCTGTTACTTCACCGTCGCAAATTAAAGTGACCGCATAAACTCCTGGAGTAAAAGTGGAAATATCTAAAATTATTTTATTTGCCTGAATATTTAAATTAAATATTCTATCAATTGAATTATCCATTTTAACTAAACGAATTTGAGCCGTTACAACATCAGAAATTTTGTATTTTATTGTTACAATATCTGTTGCAGGATTCGGCGTTATGTCTTTAATTTTATTATTAGTTACATTTACAGTTATTTGGTCTTCACTAAAACATCCTTCGG
>JANYCO010000032.1 GCA_025360235.1 Cytophagales bacterium | reverse complement strand
TTTTTCAGGCGTATTGTTTTTGAAAGCGTAGTCATTTAACCTACGCATTAGTTGCAATCGTTCAATAGGAGAAATATTCATCGCATACTTTAATTGTATATCATTTTGAGTTTCTACAGTACTGAAAGTGATGCGTTTATTGCCGTATTCAACCAAAGGTTCATTGACCTCCGGTATCTGTTTTTTGGGCTGAGATGTTTTTTTCTTTGTCATTTCCTTTGTAAAATTATACATTTCTATTCAATAATGTATTACGCATGCAATATTCTGACTTCCACAAGTGCTATTCAAACTTAAAATGATGCCTTCTTCTAGAAGGATGCACTCTTAATCCAGAAGGATGTACTCTTAGGGAGTATAAAATAAATTGTGTAAACAGTTTTAGAGTAATTTTTAGTTAACTTTAAAACACACAATATGCAAAACAAAGACAAACCGGGTGAGCAATTCCCCAAGGGCTTTTTTAAACAATTTAAAAGCAAAGAATCCTTTCAAGAGTACTTCAATTCGCTTTTCAAACAAGGTATAGAAGAGATGCTTCAGTCTGAATTGGATGAACATTTGGGTTATACCAAACATACAAAAGAAGGTTATAATACGGGCAATAGTCGTAACGGATTCTTTCCTAAAACGATTACTACCGAAAATGTTGGAGACATTGTTTTAAATATCCCAAGAGATAGAAATGGGGAGTTTGAACCACAGATAATTCCTAAGGGGCAAACCATCAGCAGTAAGATAGAAGATGCAATATTAGGGATGTATAGTCGTGGAATGACAACCTCTGATGTTCGCCATCAAGTGGAAGAAATTTACGGATTAGAAATTACTGAAACAACCGTTTCTAATATCACAGAACGTATTATGATTAGTTCCAAAGAATGGCAACAGAGGCGCCTAGAGCCTGTTTATTTTGCTGTATGGATGGATGGCATTGTACTCAAGATTAGAGAAGATGGTAAAGTGATTAATAAATGTATTTACATTGTTATAGGACTTAAACCAGACGGTATAAAAGAGGTGCTAGGGTTTTGGATAGAAAAAACGGAGTCTGCCGCCTTCTGGATGAGCGTTCTAACGGATCTGAAATCAAGAGGTGTAGAAGATATACTTATTGCTTGCACAGATAACCTAAAGGGTTTTACTCAGGCTATTAAAGCAGTATTCCCAGAAACTGTAACGCAACTTTGTATCGTCCATCAGATCCGAAATAGCTGCAAGTTTGTGGTTTATAAAGACAGGAGGGAATTTTGTATTGATTTGAAAAAAGTATATACTGCAATAAATACACAGATAGCTTTAGAAGAGCTTGAAAAATTTAAATCTAAATGGCTGAAGAAGTATAAATATGCAATTACTTCTTGGGAAGAAAATTGGGATAACCTTGCTAATTATTTTGAGTATCCACTTGAACTAAGAAAAATCATTTACACTACTAATACAATAGAAAACCTAAATAGAGGAATTAGAAAATATACAAAAACAAAAACTCAATTTACCAATGAAAACGCTGCATCCAAATCAATTTATTTATCAATCAAAAACATAGAAATGGCCTGGACTAAACCTATTAATAATTGGGGATTAATATTAAATCAATTTTTAATTATATTTGAAGACAGGTGCAAGGTCTAAAATCCTGTTTACACAATCTTCTTTACACTCTCGCAATGAGAAAACAGATTGTTTTGATTCATACAAACAAAATAAGTATAATTATTCCAATTCCTCTGTTTTGTTATTCCAGTTCTCTGATTTGTTATTCCAGTCCTCTGTTTTGTTGTTCCTGCCCTCTGATTTGTTATTCCAGTCCTCTGTTTTGTTGTTCCTGTTCTCTGTTTTGTTGTTCCAGTTCTCTGATTTGTTATTCCAGCCCTCTGATTTGTTATTTCAGTCCTCTGTTTTGTTGTTCCTGCCCTCTGATTTGTTGTTCCAGTTCTCTGATTTGTTATTCCAGTCCTCTGTTTTGTTGTTCCAGCCCTCTGTTTTGTTGTTCCAGTTCTCTGTTTTGTTGTTCCTGTTCTCTATTTTGTTGTTCCAGCCCTCTGATTTGTTATTCCAG
>JANYCO010000716.1 GCA_025360235.1 Cytophagales bacterium | reverse complement strand
AGCAAAAGAACTTTGAGTAGAGGCATTTATGTAGGAAATATTTGTTAAAAACGCCGTAGCATTGGGTGTTTGAGCTCCCTTTAAAACTTGTTGCATCACAGAATAATAATCCCCTCCATCAGTAGGAGAACCTGCACAACTACCCCCTTGTATTCCATTACCTATATTCCCATTTAAACAGTTTCCACCCCATTGCCAAACTGACCCATCGCAAGCCAATACAATACCTGTGCTGCCCGAACCGGCATCCGCCTGTTTCATCTTCAAACTATTAGCAAGTGGACGGTATACAGGAGAGGGTGTTGATGAAAAAGCTGCTGCATATTTAACATTTGAAGCATCCCTTCCTAATTGACCAACATCATTTTTACCCCAAGCGAAAACCTGACCATCACTACACAAAGAAACCGAAAAAGTATTCCCTCCTGATATCTGAAGATTTTGAGCATGCCCCAAATAGGCTAACAAGGAAATCATTATAACAATAAGAATCTTGATTATCGCTAGTTTATATCTTAGAAAATAGCTCATATTCGTTACCATATCGTTAATTTTTATTACCATTGATTGCGGAGTACTTAAATTGACTTTATTATATATTATATATAACAAAAATAGTTATTAAAAATCAACAAAGTATTTAAAACTAAAAAAATGTATGAATAATCATATTTATGTGCTTTTTTTAAGCGCAATACAAAAATTGAAAGTATGGTAATTAACCAATACAAAATACAAAAATTAGGCACAAGAAAAGAAAAATGTCAATTCTAATAGTATTGTTGTGCTACAAGATTTCTGCAACAGCCATAATGGCTATTTAACACGATATTACCGTCTTTGAATCACAGAATACCTGAATTAAAGGATTGCATAGATATTAATGTAAATCTGTGCAATCCTTTAATCTGTGATCACCACTTCACTACTTTTCTTGCTTCTCCATTTATAAGAAGTGTGTATTGTCCTGAAGGTACCTGGCTCAGATCTACCCTTTGTTCTGAACCCTCCATAATTAGTACTCCTAAAGAAGAAATAAGTTGCCAGTTATAAATGAACGAGCTGCCAGTCAATGTAATCATGCCATTGGTTGGATTTGGGTAAATGTTAAAACTAGTTTTGTTTGAAGCATCTTCAGTTCCCTGCACAAATCCTTTCACTACCTGCAAATAATTTATATTGAACCCGCCTTGCGGAATAGAAATACGAAGTAATGTATCGGTTGCGGAGAAATTAATATTATTAACCACAACCGTCGTGTACGTTTGCCAACCACCTGTCAGAGGCATTGCTACATTACCTGTTGCATCTACTCCATTTAGTGAAATGTCTATACTTCCTGCGCTTGTGGTAGCTTTTGAAGCCACTCTGAATAATATTGCGCATAAGCCCGGGTCCTGAACATCAATTGAATATTCTAACCACTCTCCGGTATTTGTCCAACCCACATTATATCCTCCGCCTATATCCGAAGTTACTTCTACATCTACATTGTCTGAGCGCAGCGCCCCTCCATTGTTTCCGGCATCTGTATCATAACAAGTCAGGTTTGGTAAATTTTGAATATCATAGTATTCTGCTTCTACTTTGCCTGGCACAACTATAGGTGTGCCTAAATAATAAGCCCGTGGACATAGTGCCGTAAAATCAGCTGCGGTAGAGCCACATCCTGCATAGGAGGAGGTAACCGTAAATTTTGTACCACAGGTATCGAATACTTTTAAAGAATAAGATGTAGCACTCGCAATTACATTCCCATTTTTTTCCCAACTATATGTATATGGATCTGTAGGCAATCCGGCCTCTAACAGCAAGGAATCCGTGAGTACAGCACTTTTTGTAAGATTGATCGGAAACAGTGTATCCACTATAGAAACCTGATGACTCATCGTACATCCGTTGGAATCTACTTCTACTTTGTAAAGTCCTTTTTGATTTACCGTAAGTGTTGGTGCTGTTTCTCCGCCAATAAGCGTATTGTCTTTGTACCAACGAAATACTTTACCTGTATTATCAAAGCCTGTCTGAATATCAATTGAGGTCTTAGCGCACAAGGTTTGCTCCTTGCCCAAATAAGGCGCCAAACAAGCAATGTCTGCGGGTTGGTCGTCGTTTCTTTTCTCATATAGTTTGTCTTTCACAAAACCACCCATTTCATTATTGCCAACTCTCAACTGCCAGGTGGCGGTAAACATTGTTGGCTCCCAGTCATTGTCAGCACACCAGGCAGTCCAACTCAATCCATGCAAGTCAGCCCAATCCATAATTTGGGTTCCGTACACATCAACAGTCCCCTGAAGGCTTGTAGAGGAGGCCCCTGCACGAAAACCCCATTCTGTTAAAATAACCGGAACTATAGCCGATGCCATTTCTACCTGAGTTCTGTTCCAGGCACTTTTCCAATGGTTTGGATAAACATGCGCCACGTACACTATATTAGCTCCCACTAATGGATTGGTAGAAGCATCACCCATCTTCTGATCCCATTGAGGACTTCCGGCAAGAATTAAATTGTTTGGCGCATAACCGCGTATCAAATCTACCCAGTCCTGCATATAAGGTTTAAACTGACCCCAGGTCAAGGAACTGTTGATTGGTTCGTTGTATACTTCAAAGATCACATTCGATTGATCACGGAAACGCGGAGCCATAAAGGACCAGAAGCGATTGGTGTAATCAATGTTTCCCAGAATGTCTGCTATAAAATGATTATCAATTATAACATACAACCCTTTCTTGGAAGCAGAATCCACTGCCGGTTTTAAAGTGTTGTCGTAGTACGTTTGAAAATTACTTATCCCTGGATTGATCGTAAAACGGATCACATGAGGATACCAACCCGGTGAAGTAGAAGCAGGATCGTTTTGATTTGTAAGCAAATTAATAAGTCCATATAAACCCACTGTTGGATCAGTTTTTTGACCGCCTATATCTTGTATATCAATACCGCGAAGAATGACTACATTACCCGCAGGATCTTTTATTTTATTCCCTTCTACATGAAGCCAAGGTGTGGCTGCAAAAGAAGTTGTTAAGGATAAAAGCAGGAAGAAAATAATAGAATATAGATTTCGCATAATCATAGTAGTTAACTTAATGATTATAAAGTTAACCATAAAAATTTAGTAAAACAAGTTTATCTTATTGATTTATAATAACTTATGATTATTAACAGGAACAATAACATACCATAAAACACTTTCTAATTTTTGATTTAATGAACTAATGCAGAAATGATTAATTCCAACCTTGGTAGTGGAAGAAAGGAACCAAAATAATCTTTGTATAGTGCAATTGTTTTAGTAGTAAAACCTACTTAAGCGCCCACAAAACCCGTTTTAAAAATCGTTCTACCGGATTGATCGCTCCCCCAAGCATAATATTACTGGATATTTTCAGATACGGACCAGAATTAACGATCAACTGATCCACCAAAGGTTCAATATAATAGATGGCTATTTCAAAAATTAATGCCATGCAAACGAAGGCGCTGATCGTACCAAGTTTGGATTCGGATTTCTTTTTATTGAAATAAAAAGAAGCCGTTAACAAGCAAACAAAAAATGTTAGCTCAATTAAGTAAAACCACCACTGCTGCCAGTAAGGAGGTCTAATAGTAAATTGAAAGACGACAGGTTCCTGGTTCCATACTCCATCGCTATTCGCAGCCTTTACCATAAAAGTATAGTCTCCTGGTTTTAAGTTCGTATAATTGGCTACAGTTGTATTCGTACTATCAGACCACTCTTTATCAAAACCCTCCAATTTGTAAGAATATTTTATTTTTTCAGGAATCGAAAAATGCAATGCGATGAATTCGAAGTTGAGGTTATTATTATTAAATGCTAACTCAGGTTTTTCGTGTTGTTTTGAAGAAATTCCCGACAGAGAGGAAAACGCCACCCACAGTGGCTGATGGACATTGTCTACAGAAATTTTTGTAATGTGTGTAAGTGGTTCTATTTTGTTTGGTTTATCCAAACCAGGCTCATACTTCACAGCACCGTCAATCGTACCGAACCAAATGTTTCCTTTGGCGTCTTTGCAAATTGAGCGACCGTTATTTTCCATAGGAGTAAACCCTTCCAGATATCCATAGTAATTGAATTTCTCATTTTTTGGATCAAACCTGTCTACGCCTTCAAAATGGCCAACCCAAATAAATCCCTGGTTATCTTCTTTCAATTGAAGCAGGTTGTCACAACTCATTCCTGATTTTTTATTGTAGACAGTAAATTTTTTATCCTTATCCATTTTGCATAATCCTCTTTGAGTAGCAAACCACATGTTTCCTTTGCTGTCCTCAAGCAGTGCACGCACAAAGTCATTAGGAAGACCGTGTCTGCTATTGTAGTTGGTAAATTTTTTACCATCGTACATGCTCACGCCACCACCTTCAGTTCCAAACCAAAGGTTGCCGTTTTTTGCCTCGATCGAAGGACGCACATAATTATTTGCCAAACCAGAATCAGAAGTATACGTGATGAATTTTTTTCCATCGTATTTAGATACACCACTTCCTCCGGAAGAAAACCACATATTCCCATCCCTGTCCTGCAAAATAGAAATGATCACATTCCCGGAGAGACCATCTTTTTTAGAAAAATTCCTAAATGACTTTCCATCAAATTTAGAAACACCATTACCTTCTGTACCAATCCAAATATTCCCCAGTCTATCTTCTGCAAGTGCACAAATAAAATTTCCCGCGAGACCTTCTTTCTTAGAATACGTTACCAGTTTATTTTCTTTCAACACGCTGACACCTCCGCCGTTCGTGCCCATCCAGATGTTTCCCTTTTTATCTTCCAAAAGAGAAAATACCATATTATTTTGCAATCCAAAAGAGGCATTGTAAACGGTGAAGCCATTTGGTGTCAATTTATTAATAGCATTTCCTGCGGTACCGATCCATAGGTTTCCCGCTCTATCGGAAGCCAGACAACGCACATCGTTGTCTGCAAGACCTGAAGATTTGGTATAGGAATAAAATTTCTTTCCATCAAATTTAGTAAGCCCGCCGTTAGTAGCCAGCCAGAGCATACCGTTTGGATCGGAAGTGATATCGTAAACAATGTTTTCAGACAAGCCCTCTTGTTTGCCATACACAGAATAATTGCCATTAGCATATTTTGCAAGTCCACCCAAAGTACCCAGCCAGATTGTATTGTCTTTGCTTACAAAAATTGATTTTATGGTTTTCAAATTTCCTTCTCCCGGATTATTTAGAGGAAGAATTTCATTCTTATCCATTATACAAAGTCCGCCATAAGTACCAATCAGGATTCTACCCTTCTGATCCTGTGCCAGCGACAAAACCATATTGCTGGAAAGGCCATTAGCTAATGTATAAGTAGTGAATTTCTTTCCATCAAATTTACTTAGTCCGCCGCCATCAGTTCCAATCCAGAGGTTACCGTTTAAATCTGCCAACAGACAAAGTATACTATTATTTGCCAGGCCTTCTTTTGTTGTATAGGTTTTAAACGTTTGTCCATCGTAAGAAGAAAGTCCACCACCGAAAGTGCCAAACCAGAGAATATTATTTTTGTCTTTTTCAATAGCCCTCAAAACATTGTGCGCCAAACCATCATTAACAGTGTACGTGTAAAAACTCTTCCCATCCGTTTTACAAACTCCTGACTCTGTTCCAAACCACATGTAACCATGTTGGTCTTCACAAACGGCATAAACACTTATTTCAGGAACTCCTTCTTTGAGACTATAATGACGAAAATTATACGACTGTCCTAAGACGCTAAGTTGTATCAATAATAAACAAAAAGAGATTAGATTTTTCATAATAGAGGTTATGGCTTAAAGCGAAACCGAATTTACCACTTTTCTCATTAGTTAAAAGAAAGTAAAAAGTAAAAAGCAAAATTAAAGTGCTAAGAATTCCACTGTCATTTTTTTATCGTCTCTTCATGAACCTGTTTTATACTTAATGGATACATCCCCCCATTCATTAATGCAGCAATATCATTTGTTTCATCCATTGTAAAATTACCACTAATAGAGGAGTTACCATTAGGGATCTCCATTACTACAACCGGCGCTGAAATACAGTAATTGTCCAATAGTATTGCGATCCTTTTTTGAGGATTTGCTTCTGATGCAAAACGGGTCATCCTTTTCCACTTTATTGTTGCAATACTGTCCAGCGTAAACTCAATAGCATATTGGCCAGATGCCTCCAACGCAGACGTTGCTTTGGTAATAGAGGCTCCCGTTATTGCAATATAAGGACCATGCGGTCTTTCAATTGGTAGTAATTCAATGGCTTTCCCATCTGAAGAAGGCAACGTCCAAATAAAAAAAATACTTCCGGGAAAGAATTTTCTAATTCCGGGTTGGCGAATCAGGTTCCCAATAGTAGTGGTATCTTTAGTATTATAATATAAACCACCGCTCCAACTTCTAGAGTCCATAAGTGTCACAAATGGAGATTGAAGCACTTCTGAAGACTTCTCAGGTTTTTCTCCATCAACAAGGAGGTCTTCCGTCGCTTCAACCTGAATTGTTTTGGAAAGAGATTTGTTTGCCTCTGAAAAAGCTCCTGCAAGTTTTTCCATATCGTATACATAAAGAAATTCTATTTTACCAAACGCAGTTAGATAATTTTTTGTCCTTTGTGAATCTTCCGTATAAACCATCACCATTATTCTATCTGATCCGGCTATTTTCTCCACTACTGATTTTTTGCTTAAGGTATATTTCAGTCTCCGTTTTATTGTCTCAATAATACGGTCCGTGGCCTTTACGATTCCGGACTCCACAAATTTAATTATCTCGTCTTCACTTGCACCGGAGGCAAGGCCTGAAGCGTTTTTAGAATTCAAGAAAATATCTTTAGCGGAAATTTTGGTTGATGATTTTAAGGTCTGAAAGAATAAATCGCTGTAACGTGAATTATCTTTTTTACTTTTTAATGAGTCTGTGATAGAAATTATTTCTTTGAAGTAAGGCTCTGTGCTACGATCTGCTGCCAATGTAATAATGTACTCACGTGTGTTCACCTCCATTATATAACGGGTATTATTTTCTGGACCAAAAAATTGATCGCAAGAGATGGTTACTAGTGCTATTAAAATTAATACGATCGATGTTCTCATTCTATACTGATTAATCTGATTTCAAGTTAAAATTAATTTCTTAATGTCGCAAACCGAATGGTTTTAGTCAATTTTTAGTTGCTATAGTTGGAATTT
>JANYCO010000701.1 GCA_025360235.1 Cytophagales bacterium | reverse complement strand
CGTAGACGGTCCTTACCCACTGAGCCTTGGAGCCTCCAGTACTCAGGTCATGGTTGGTGCTGTTGTATTCAAGGGCCGCTTTGAGGGCGGTGCTGCCGTAAGGCAATACATTGGTATCAAAAGTATAGGTGGAGCCGGTGGAAGGAGTAAACTCCCCACTTTCAATGGGTCTGGTTTTGCGGTCGTAGATGGTATAGGAGAAGCTACCTGCCACTGACTGTTTGGCATTTTGCGAGAAGCGAATCTTACCGTCTTTGCGGTAGAGGTAGCGGGTGGTGCCCGCATCTTTTTCGCTCATGTTCAGGAGGCGGTCCTGCTGGTCGTACTGGTAGGTGGTTTTGTCAATGAGCACCCAGGTCGCTGCATTGTTAGAAGCTGTCAGTTGGGTTACACCGTTGGGTGTTAGGCTACAGATCAACCGTCCTTTCAGGTCGTAGAACATGTAGGCCTTGTCGCCGGTAGACTGGTAGTAAGATACTAAAGAGTGGCCTTCCCTGTCGAGGTAGGTAGTAGCGGTGTTGTTTTGCGCATCGGTGGTTTGTACTTTGTAACCTCCATAACCATCTGATCCTAGATTCAAATTATTGAAAGAAGTCTCCAGCGGAAGAATATATTGTGAGCGAATATTCAAATAGTCTTGTAGAAAAGTCAAGTCAGCAGATGTCAATCGCAGATTTTTGCTTTTGGTAAAGTGATTGGTAGCTGGAATATGACTATCACCTGGAACAGTGCTGGCCGTTATTTCATTCGTACCATCTTCTAGATAAATTCCACGGCTGTATGGGTAGCTTGTAGCAGCAACATAGGGCTCCGTCATCTGTTTGACATTATCAGGAGCTGAGGCATTAACTACATTATTGTCACTGTAATACCAACCAAGTGTGCCTGGTGCAGTATTATCTAAAACATCGGGTGTAGAGTAACGGAAATTTGTGGTATTGGTGATTGTAGTATAATCATCAAAGTTTACAAAGTTGTAAGGCTGGTTATTGCTTGTCACAAAATCGCTTTTGTATATAAAATACATATCAGCACCTGGTTGAAGATTTGAACCACATGTGTTGTATAGAGCTGTATTTTCTCGAGAACGCACTGGAGCTGGTAATGTACTAATCGCAGGTCTTCCGTATTTATCATAGATACTCTGCCCCCCCAATACTACTCCCTGAGTCAGGTTTTTTATCTGAGTTTGAGTAGCACGTCCCTGGTTATTGAAGAACTGTTTACTTTCACCAGTTACTCTGCCATTATCATCATAGCTTATAGTTTGATTCCAGTTTTTGTTATTATCTATAAGTTCAGCTAAAGGTTGCTGGTATTTAAAATCGATTTTAAGAACAGCACCATCCTGAAGTAAAGCTCCATCTCCTGTACCATCGTCCTGAACCACAATTTCTTCTCCACTACTTATCGTGAATGTAAAGTGCTGTAATATATATGCTGCTCCAAACTGAGATTCTACGTCAGGAAATAATGAAGGTATATCTCTGGGTAGAATAATTTGACAAGGACTATAAGCACTTGCTTCATCTGTTCCTCCTACAAAAATATTGATATCGGAAAAATTCTGACAATAGTCCTGGCTTAAGCCTATTTTTTTTGAAACGTGTACCCTGAAACTTCCTAATCTATCGAGTATTCTCAATTTATACTGTCCCTCGGCAATTCTTTGAAAAGAAACGTGACTATTTGGTAAAGGAAAGGCGGGGCTACCTCCATCATCTACTATAACTGTATAATAATTATCAAAGTCCTGAAGAATTACTTGATAATTGCTAAAATTAGAAGTATAAGCGCCGTTCAAATTCAAATAGTAATCTACATTTTGTTCCAGCTGATAACCTCCATTTGGATAGCCGCTATTGATCACTTGTATATGATCTCCTGAAGTAGCGGTATTTAAAGAAGAGTATAAAGATACAGGTGCTAGGGGATTATTAAAACAGGTTGGTACAACAGTGACGTTAATTGGAGCGGCATCATAAATATTATTGTACTTATCCTTAACCTGCATAGTATAAGTATGTTGCCCAAAACCTGAATTCAGCGTTAAATCGCCATTAGCATTTTTAAATATATTTCCATTTGAATTAATACTAACCCAACCAGTGGTTTGACCCATTTCGTCTGTTACCTTGGCAAATCCATTGTGGAATACCTCATTACAATAATTGGCTGAGGTTAATTTCCAATAAAAATTTACGGCACTAATTCCATTAGCGTCAGCCACAACTGTGGCGGGATTAATCGTTTGTCCATTAGTACTATTTATGACTCCAGATGAACCAAATACAATATCGGTTGGTGCAAGTTTACAAAAGCCAGTTGCTACTGTATTAATGTCTGCATGATAATCACAGCTACCACCCAAAAAACCTCTCCAGTTTTCTAAGGAAATATAAACAGTGAAATCGCCAAAATTTTGATTCTGAAATCCTATGGCATATCCATCAATATAGTCGTACTGACTTGAATTACCAGCATTAGCTCCATTTTCCTGACCTGATAATAAAATTTCAGATACAATATTATTATCATCTAATATATCTACCCGTACATGATCTTCACAACAGAATGATCCACAACCTGTATAAAAATATATTTGTCTTCCAACTTTTAAATGCTTGTGCAACGAAGGTGATATATAATATTTATTTCCATTACTTCCTTGATCGTAGCACTCGTGTTGAGGGAAGGTTAATGAATTTTGATTTTCATCAATTACGACATGACAAGCTAGTCCATTATCATCTAAGGCAAATTTAGTATTGAAATTTACAAAGTGATCTCCAGTATATTGACCATCCCATGTATAAAGATATTTTAATTGTGCTTCCCCTTGATTTATACAAAAGATACATAAAATTAATCCCGTAAAAAGATATTTTAGCTTCCTGTTCATTGTGCAAATGTTTTATCTTGTCTTCTTAATTATACTATTTCTATGATATAATGCAACCTTTAATTTTGTTTTCAAATATCATCTTGGTGCTTTTGACTATATTTTTCAATATAAATCAGAACTAATGATTTTTTATTTTTTTCCTTATCATAGCTTTCATACAATTCCCGGTCTTTTCCGTAAAGAAAATCTGAGAGTGTGTTTTTATTTAATTCTATATTGGTTCCAGTAATTAGGTCAAGTATTTTTATTGTTATATATGAAGTAGCTCCTCCAGAGTAAATCCCAGTTCCACCTCCAGCAGCCCCCATAAAGCCTCCTCCTCTTTTGCT
>JANYCO010000689.1 GCA_025360235.1 Cytophagales bacterium | reverse complement strand
AAATCCCATCCAATGGCTTACCTACGTTTTTGAAAATATTAATGACCATAAAATAAATACTGTAGTACAACTGCTCCCACAAAATTATGCAGCATTAATTAATATGAAATGATGGGGTTGGTGGAGGGGATACTTATATATTAACATGAATGACGTCCCTCCTTTGGTATTTGGGAGCCCCGATAATGCCTTTGACAAAGTCCAGGAAGCGTTACAAAATATTGAAAAGGTGAAGGGGATAATATTTGATATGCGAAGTCCGGTTAATTCAACCTATAATAGCGAAGTACATCCAGGTCAATTACTAGACTGGAACACGGCTTATTTTAAAGGAGACTTCCTGATGCCCACTTTCCGAAGTAAGGGTTATGTAGGGTTAAATTGGGAATCTTATTTTAAAATAAGTACTCTTAATTCAGCGCAGGGAAATGCAAATAAAGAAATCCCTTTAGTGTTTATTGTTTCAAATGAAGGGCAAATACCTATTGTGGCTGCAGTGCTTCAGCAAAAAGGAAAAGCAGCCATTATTCAGCCAGAGGGTAAACAACTGTGTCCTGGTAATTCAGTAAACTTTTATATTCAGGATAGCCTTCTTATTAAAGTACGGTCGGATGAGACATTAAATCCGGATGGCTCTTTATTAATCATTCAGCCCAATGATACCTGGTCGTCGGCTGAGCCTTATACTACGGCTATTACAAAGGCAGAGAAACTGATTTCGAATGGATTTCAAAAAGAGATAAAATTTACGCAGTATGCCCCGATGCCGATAACTCGAATTGATGATTATACAAATCAAAAGAATTATCCTTCCATAGGGTATAGAATGCTTGCTGCTGCAAAAATTTTTTCAACCATAGATTATTTTTATGCCAACAAACACCTGATGGACAAAAATTGGGAATCATCTTATAAAGAAATGATTCCAAAATTTATCGAAGCTAAAGATTCATTGGATTACATGAGAGCTGTTGCAGAGCTTTATGCAAATATTGACGATAGTCATGGGTTTATTGCAAGACCTGCTGATGGCTTTAGTTTGAGGTTAAATCCAATTATTCAGGGAAGGGGCAACTTCGTTCCACCCGTAATTACCCGGGTAATTGAAAGCAAAGTGGTGGTCATTGGTATTTACGATGATTCTGTTTGCAGATCGATTGGCATTAAGAAAGGAGATGTTATACTTTCAATCAATGGGAAGGACGCCATGCAACTGGTAGAAGATGCCAGAAAATACCAACCGGCATCCACAAAAGCTTCCCAGACTTTCTACGTCAGCAGTTTTATATTATTTGGGAAAGAAGGGCAAATACAAAAATTAAAAGTGCTTAATGAAAATGGGGAAATAAAGGATGTTTCAATGCCAACATTGAGGGAGTTTAAGGGTGATTTTGGGCCTCCGGACGATTACGTTTATAGATTGTTCTCCTATAATGAACATACTACAATTAAAATGCTTACCAAAGATATTGGGTATGCAGACCTTAGTGGCAGGTTGACGGATTCAGATAATGATTCAATTGTAAGAATGCTCAAACATACAAAGGCAGTCATTTTTGATATGAGAGGCTATCCGCATGGAAATGGAATGAATTCTTTTGCAGGCATATTATGGAAATCGAAAACAAAGGGGGGCAGAAAATATGTCGTACTTGCACCGTCTTCGACAAATTTTCAAAATAATCCGCAGGTAGATATTGAAGATACCCGAACCATGACCTTTCATGGTTCGAGCAATATTTATGCAGGTTGGATTTACCGCGGAAAAACGGTAGTGCTGACAAATGAATGCGCTCAAAGCTTTGCAGAAAATGTTGTTGGAGGACTAAAAACCATGAGTGATGCAACAATTATTGGTAGTCCAACAGCTGGAGCGGAAACCGGCACAGATAATTTCAATATACCAGGTAATATTACTTTATGGTTGAGTGGAGGTAATTTGATGCTACCTAATGGTAAAAGTTTCATGCGGTTTGGGTATCAACCTGATATTAATGTTCGTCCAACTATTAAAGGTATACAGGCTGGAAAAGATGAAGTATTGGAAAGAGCAATTAAATATTTACAGACTGGGAAATAAATTCCATGATTTTGCAAATGATAGTTTTAGAATAAGGCTGTGACAATGAATTAAATTCCGAAAGGCGAACGCACAACAGGCGGTTTGGCAATATGGCGGGGCGACGAATATATTCCCTCCGTTGTTCCAGGTCTTCCGAAGGGTGACCTGGAATTTTGGATAAAACCCTTTCTGTGAAAGGAATGAATGGTAAAATTATTATTGTAACCCAGGTTCTTTTGCCAATGATGTTGTATGTG
>JANYCO010000681.1 GCA_025360235.1 Cytophagales bacterium | reverse complement strand
TTTTTCATGTTTTTTTTATTAAGGTATCTGACTTTTTAAAACTTAGCCCCAAAGGAAAAGTAGAACGACCTTCCTTGTGCAGGGATTATTCCGGGACCAGGGTATTCATCCGTACGCTTCGTGAAATAGCGAGCATCGGTAAGATTGTTTACTCCCGCTTTCAAATTGAAATTCTTTATCAGATAGGTAGCCGAAAGATCCATTACTCTGTACGCTGGAATAATTCCTATTAAAGCATCACTACTTGATACGGTGTTGTTGGCATCTCCATAAGATTTTCCTGTACTGCTAAACTGATACGTGACGGAGAATTTTCTGAGACCGTAGGTAGCTCCAAATCTGTTGATCGTTTGCGGAGCATACTCTACATGATTTCCTTTTATTGAAGTACCATCATCCGCCGTTCCACTTACATATCTTGCGTCTACATAGGCAAAGGAATTGAACAAACTAATATTACCAACTTTCGAATTCTGTGTAAACATTTTTATAGGATTGATTTCCACATAGGTCTCTATTCCTTTGCTGACGCTATTTCCAGTATTGGTTCTGAGTGTGTAAGTATTTCCAGTATTCGGATCCGTTTGAGATATCAAACCAATTCTTCTATTGTATTCAAGATAAAATACACCAAGATCAAAATTTAGAAAATTACCGAAAGTTCCTCTCCATCCCATGTCTGCATTATAGCCATAAGCATCTTTCATTTTTGGATCTATTTTAGATGTCACACCAATTGGCGTAAGCGAAGAATAATCCATCGGCCTGTACGCTTGCGACCAGTTGGCATAAATATTTGTTGTTTTTGAAACTTTGTATTGTGAACCGATTCCTAATAATGGAATATTACGGTTTCTTGATTCTTTGCGGGTCACAATAGCTCCTCCGTTGTCATCATCCGTGATATAGCCGTTGATGGTTGAGTTGATGTATTCATAACGGAAGCCTGGTGTAACTGACCAGTTTTTTGTGACTCTGAAAATATTCTCAAAAAACAATCCGAGATTTGTTGTCGTAAAGTCTAGTGAATACTCGTAATCCCCTCCATACAAATTCATATCGAAGTCAGAACCTGTTGAACCAGGGCCTCCTCCCTGCCTTTTCATCTTACCGGAAAAATAACGCACACCTCCTGCAAAACTATTATTCATCCCCAGGAATTTATAATTAGAAAGTAAACGTGCTTCTGTAGTAGAACTGGTAAAACTTTCCCGTTGTACTTCTCTTTGTACATATTGATTCGTTACAGGACTGATACTGTCTGCTACCCCCGGACCTCCGTCTTCGTTTCTCCAAACAAGATTCCGCTGACTAAGCAAGTAGGCAGACTTCACTGTAATAGTAGTGTTTTTAGTCATCTTGTATTCGGCTGTTCCTGTGATAATATTCCACGGGCTGTTTAACCAGTTCCTTGTTCTGAAAGACTGACGGCTATCCTTATTAAACTCCGCATCCGTAAGCCCTCCAGGCATTTGAATATAATTTCTCAAAACCGAATATTCCAAGCCAAATTTTAATTTATCAGTAGCCTGGTAACCAATTTTTGCAAAACCTGTAAAGGCGGTGTACGCTGAGTTAGGTCTCCATCCCTGGGTGTTTTTATATTGTCCATAAGAATAGTAACTCCACTTCTTTACAGTACCTCCTATCGAATGAAATGAATTGAATAAATTAAAACTCCCTCCTGTTTGTTGTGTAGTGTACTGAAACTTTTTATCTTTTGGAGCGTCTTTCATTACAAAATTTACGGTACCACCAAACTGAGGTCCAAATTGAAGAGAGGCTGCACCACGCACTACTTCTACTCTCTGCACTGCTTCCATTGCCGGATTGTAGTACGACTCATTATATCCGTATATATCAGAAGTAATGTTGTACCCATTTTGTCGGGTATTCATTTCAATAGATTGAGTAGGATTAAGTCCGCGGAGACCGAAGCCATTGGAAGGAAAACCTCCCCCTTCTGTTTCCGAAAAATTCATTCCAGGAATTCTTCCCAGAATCTGTCTCGGGTTGTTTTGAGCTTTATTAGCATCAATACTATCCAGCATTAAAACTTCGTTTTTCTTACCGGAATAAATAACGGTACCTACTGTTTCTGACAAATTACCTATCCCATTTTTTGTTTTAGTACCTGTAACCTCTACTTCGTTTAATGTTATAGTATCTTTTTCTAAAGAAGTTAAAGTATCCGCTCCTTTCTGGGCAAAAGCATTGATTACACTTATAAAGAGTAGCAAGTTTATTAAAGCGACTGTTTTAAAGGTTAGTTTTATTCTATTCCAACACATATATTCTATCTTTTCTTTGTTTTTAGTATAATTAAAGCCTTATTATTCACTATTCTTAATTAGACTGATTTTAAATAAGACGATGCAAAATTAATAGCGAAAGTTAATTTTCCAATAGTTTGTTTAGAAATATTCTAAATAAACTATTGATTGTATATTAAAATATTATTAATCAATAGTTTAATTAAAATATTTTACTTTATAAATAGTTACGAAACAGCCTGTGAGTAACTTGATCTATGCTAAACAAGCGCATTTTTTATTTTTGCTTCCTAATAAGAGAAACCTTGGAAAATAATTACAACTCTAAAATTGCTAAAGAGCTTAACATCGCTCAAAAAAATATTGAATCCACCATTGAATTGCTTGATAGTGGAGCTACAGTCCCTTTTATCTCCCGTTACCGGAAAGAAATGACTGGCAGTCTGGATGAAGTTCAGATCACGGCGATAAGAGACAGGGTGGCTCAATTACGTGAATTAGACAAACGCAAAGAAAGTATTCTAAAGTCGATGAAAGAACTGGAAAAACTTACGGATGTACTGGAGAAGAAAATAAATAATGCTGAAACGCTTACGGAACTTGAAGATATTTATCTGCCTTATAAACCAAAACGCAAAACAAAAGCAACAATAGCGAAAGAGAAAGGACTAGAACCACTAGCTGATCTGATCTTCCTACAGGATAAGCTAAACCTGGAAACAGAAGTAGAAAAATACCTGAGTGCAGAAAAAGGTGTAACCACTGCCGAAGAAGCATTGGCAGGCGCCAGAGACATTATCGCAGAAAAAATAAGTGAAAACCAGGAAGTACGTGCAGGTGTAAGAGAAATATTCTTAAAGAAAGGAACACTTAAAACAAAAGTATTCCCAGGTAAAGAATTGGAAGCACAAAAATTTCAGGATTATTTTGAGTGGGAAGAACCCCTTTCAAAAGCTCCGTCACACCGCTTACTTGCCATGAGACGCGGAGAAAAAGAAATGTTTCTTATGATGGACATTCTCCCTCCTGAAGAAGATACGCTTGACTACATCGAATCAAAAACAGTGAAAGGAAATTCCGATCTTTCACAACAAGTAAAACTGGCGGTAAAAGATTCTTACAAAAGACTGCTTCGTCCTTCTATGGAAACAGAGATCCGGATGAGCTCCAAACAAAAAGCAGACCTGGAAGCGATTCATGTATTTGCTGATAACCTACGTCAACTATTGCTTGCAGCCCCCCTAGGACAAAAAAATGTAATGGCATTAGATCCCGGATTCAAAAGTGGCTGTAAGTTGGTTTGTCTGGATAGTCAGGGAAAATTACTCCATTATACTGCCATTTTCCCGCACGAACCACAGCGCCAAACCAGAGAAAGTAGTTCTACTATTGAACATCTTGTAAAAGAATACAACATTCAAGCTTTCGCAATAGGCAACGGAACTGCGGGTAGAGAAACCGAAACGTTTGTAAAAAATATTGGCCTTCAAAATATTCCGGTGGTGATGGTAAATGAGAGCGGTGCCTCTATTTATTCTGCTTCCGATGTAGCAAGAGAAGAATTTCCTGACAAAGATGTAACCGTTAGAGGTGCCGTATCCATTGGCCGTCGTCTCATGGACCCATTGGCGGAATTGGTAAAACTAGATCCCAAATCAATTGGGGTAGGACAATACCAGCACGACGTAGATCAGAATTTACTTAAACAAAGTCTTGACGATGTTGTAATCAGTTGTGTGAATGCTGTGGGTGTGGAAGTAAATACTGCAAGTAAACAAATTCTTACTTATGTATCTGGACTTGGACCACAACTGGCTCAAAACATTGTAGAGTACAGGGATTCCAACGGTCCATTCAAAAACCGCGAAGCATTGAAAAAAGTTGCCCGTATGGGTGATAAGGCTTACGAACAGGCTGCAGGATTTCTCCGCATTTACAAAGCAGAAAATCCTCTTGACTCCAGTGCAGTGCACCCGGAAACTTATCCTATCGTAGAAAAAATGGCTAAAGATCTGGGTTGTTCGGTGGACGACCTGACAAAAAAATCAGAGCTCCGTAAACAAATTGATCTGAAAAAATATGTTACTGAAAAAATTGGTCTCCCTACACTTACCGATATTCTAAAAGAGCTTGACAAACCGGGAAGAGACCCAAGAGAAGGTTTTGAATTATTTGAATTTGCCGAAGGCATCAATAAGATTAGTGATCTAAAGCCAGGTATGAAACTTCCAGGCATCATCACCAACATCACTAAATTCGGTGCCTTTGTAGACATAGGCGTTCATCAGGACGGGCTTATTCACGTGAGTCATCTTTCCAATAAATTTATCACCGACGCTTCAGAAGTGGTGAAAGTTTCTCAGAAAGTTCAGGTAACCGTACTTGAAATTGATGTAGCCAGAAAAAGAATTTCGCTTTCTATGAAAGATGAAAACATACAGAAATCTTCCGGACCAAAGAAAGACAAAAAAGAAACACCGGTAGTAGAGGGAGATATGCAGGCGAAGCTTTCTATGTTGATGGGGAAGTTTAAAAAATAATGGATAATGGATAATTGATAATTGATAATTGATAATTTTTTTATAAAGTATTTTTAATTTTTTAAAATAGATAGTTATGAAAGAGAATATTGTTAAAACAAAGAGCTTTGCTTTTGCTATTAGAATTGTGAAGTTGTACCAGTTTCTGGCTGACTCTAGGAAAGAGTTTGTACTGTCTAAACAACTTTTAAGAAGTGTTACCAGCATTGGAGCTATGATCAGGGAAGCAGAACATGCTGAAAGCAAAGCTGACTTTAAACATAAAATGGGTATTGCTCAGAAAGAAATTAACGAAACTATTTATTGGTTAGAATTATTATATAAAACCAACTATTTAAAACAAGAACAATTCGAAAGCATAAATATAGATGCGACAGAAATCGTTAAATTAACTACAAGCATCCTTAAAACCACGAAAGCAAATATTAATAATGGTTAATTAATAATGGTTAATAATTATAATTAATTTTTTTCCAGCTTATAGATCTTCGCAAGCTCTCCCTCAAACACTTTTACAAAATAAACTCCTTTCGCAAGGTCGCTCAGCTGTATCGTTATTTCTGAAGAAGCAATTCCTCTTGCAAGAACAAGTTGTCCAAGTGCATTGTGCAACTCGATTCTTGTCATGTTAGAAGAAGTTATTGTTACCTGATCGGTAGCAGGGTTTGGATAAATGGTTGTAGGAATATCTTTGCTGTTTGTAGTCTGTACTATTTTCGAATGTGCTACATGACCATCGTTTTCTACTGTTTGAATTCTGTAATAACTTGTGCCACTCAATGGATTCAAGTCTTCAAAAGTATAGGTAGTGATTGTGTTTATATTATTTTCAGGTAGCACGGAGCCTATTATTTCAAAATTAATTCCATCATTGCTTCTCATAATGTGGTAGATATTCATACTGCTCTCACTGGCTACAGTAAATTTTACATCAACACTGTTGTTATTTCTTTTTGCTTCCATGGAAAGAAGATCTACCGGAAGTGGTACTGCACAAACCCAGAATTCAGAAGTACTGTTGGTTGGATTTGTTTGTGTGGCAGTTACAGATAATGCTTGCGCTGCAGTAAGACCTAATCCATGTGCAAGCGTCCAGGCGCCACCGCCTCCCACCACAGTGGTTCCTACATATATTTCTCCTTCACAATCGCAACGCGCTCCATCAGTGAATTGATTTCTGTATACGTGAATCGTATTTCCTGCAACACCAGTGCCGCTGATAGACATTGCTGTAGAGCTTGTAACTCCTGGTGCTGGTACACCTTCATTTTCTGTAGCCGCGTTGTTCTGCATGTTTATTCCCAGACCACCATTGCAATAAATTTTGTTTCCAATAATAGGATTGAAATTAGCAGCTGTTCCGCTCAATCCTGCATTTTCTATATTTACACCATCACTTCCGTTATTGGCAATTATATTTGCACCGGCTCCAATACCTCCAATAATATTATTACTCCCGTTATAAACACCACTACCGTCGTTGTATATTACAATACCTATTCCAAATTTATTATTGCCGAATCCTGCTGCAATAGTTGAAGCAGCATTCACACCTATTAAATTCCCTAATATGGTATTGCCATTTGAAATATTCAATCTTACACCCCAATCTCCCGTACTACAGCATAGTAAATTTCCTTCTCCTGCACCAACTCCACCAACGACGTTATTATTACAATCCTGAAGAAACATTATTCCGGATCCGGAATTTCCGATAGCAACCATTCCTGTGATGTCAGATCCAATGTAATTCCCTTTTATTACATTACCGGAAGACCAAACATCTATATTGATACCATGAGAACCTCCTTGGGGAGTTGGACCATTCCCATTTCCAGAAATATAATTTCTTTGACCAGCAGCAGTTCCTCCAATTATATTATTAGTGGCTCCTTGTCCAATTCTCATTCCGTTCGATTTGTTAGCAACTTTTGTAGTACCATTTAATCCAAGTCCAACGAAGTTACCATACAAAGTATTATTGGTAGAAGTAAGTATATCAATTCCCTCTCCAACATTTCCACTTAATACATTAGCAGTCCAAACATTATTATCAGAATTTGTATTTGTACTAACGCCATGTATTCCATTACCTAAAGGTGCATTACCCGTGCTGTCAGTACCTAAGTAATTACCGGTAATAGAAGTATTGTCTACATTGCTAAAATAAACTCCAAAATTTAAATTACCTGAAGACACATTCCTTTCCATATAGGAAACTCCTCCGATGGTATTTCCAGTAGAGTTCAGCATAGAGATTCCAGTATCAAAATTTGGAATAGCAGCTAGGCCTGTGACTGATGTTCCGATAAAATTTCCTTTGATAATATGTCCATTACTATTACTTATTCCTAACCCATTATTTCCTAGGAAAAGATTTAAAGCATTACCATTGCCTGAGATGATATTTCTTTCTGTTTTGGAGGGCCCTCCGATCGTCATATTGTGTGAACTATCGCTACAGATCCCTTGAGCATAATTAGCAATAGCAGCTATACCTGCGAGATTAGTGCCTATTTTATTTCCTTTTACTATAGCGCCAGCAGAATGCCTTCTAATATAAATACCATAAGCACCATTCCCTGATACTAAATTGCCTTCTCCCGAAACAGCCCCTCCGATAATTGCATTAATACTGCTGTTATCAATATTTACTCCGCCCCCAGCATTCGATAAAGCCGCCGAACCCGCTAAATTAGTACCAATCTTATTTCCTTTTATTACTGTACCTGAAGATTTGTCATCGTTGTTGATACCGTATAATGTATTGCCGGAAATTAAGTTACCTTCCCCCGCCAAACCACCGCCAATAATTGTATTTAAAACATTTGTATAAATACTTATACCGTGGATTTTGTTTGCTAGAGCAACGGAACCCGTCAAATCCGTACCAATCTTATTTCCTTTTATTACAGCGTTGCTGGAAGAGTTACTAAGGACAATTCCAGAAGTCGTATTTCCAGAAATGATATTTCCTTCATTAGCAGCAGCCCCACCAATAATACAGGAAGTAGCATTGCTAATATTAATACCATCT
>JANYCO010000680.1 GCA_025360235.1 Cytophagales bacterium | reverse complement strand
ATCAACTACTACGGCGCTAAGGTAGCGCGCGAAGCGGTAGATGAGTTTATGGAAAAAAATCCATCCCGCCCGCGTTTTGTGGCAGGTGCTATGGGCCCTACTAATCGTACAGCTTCTCTATCTCCAGATGTAAACGATCCCGGCTTTCGTGCGGTAACATTTGATGAATTGGCTGCCGCATTTAAAGATCAGGCAAGAGCATTGATCGAAGGTGGTGTTGATCTTCTTTTATTAGAAACAATTATTGATACACTGAATGTGAAGGCTGCTCTTTTTGCCATCATGGAATTATTTGAAGAAACCGGTAAATCAATTCCTGTTATGGTTTCTGCTACGATTACCGATGCCAGTGGACGAACACTTACCGGACAAGTAACCGAAGCATTTTATAATTCTGTCTCACACGCTAACCTATTAAGTGTTGGATTGAATTGTGCTTTGGGTGCAAAAGAATTAAGACCATTCCTTCAGGAAATGTCGCGAGTGGCGGGTTGCTATGTTAGTGCCTACCCTAACGCAGGACTACCAAATCAATTTGGAGAGTACGACCAGACCGCTACTGAAATGGCCGAAGTGGTAAAAGATTTTGTTGATAACGGTTTTGTAAATATCCTTGGTGGATGTTGTGGTACTACGCCTGATCACATTCGTGAAATAGCAAAAGTAGTAGAAGGAAAAGCTCCTAGAAAAAGACCAGAAATTGCTCCTTACTTAAGACTTAGCGGTCTGGAGCCTGTTACGCTTACTCCGGAAAGTAATTTCATGAACATTGGTGAACGTACCAACGTTACCGGTTCTGCAAAATTCTTAAAATTAATAAAAGACAGTAATTACGAAGAGGCCTTGTCTGTAGCACTGGAACAGGTAAACGGTGGTGCACAGGTGATCGATATCAACATGGACGAAGGAATGTTGGATGGAGAAAAAACCATGGTTCGTTTCTTAAATCTTATTGCTTCCGAACCGGATATTTGCAGGGTGCCGATCATGATCGACTCTTCGAAATGGCATATCATTGAAGCTGGATTAAAATGTATCCAAGGAAAAGGTATTGTCAATTCGATAAGTTTAAAGAGCGGTGAAGAAGAGTTCCTGAAACAGGCAGGTCTTGTTAAAAAATATGGTGCAGCAGTGATTGTAATGGCCTTTGATGAACTGGGACAGGCGGACAGCACAGTACGTAGAATTGAGATCTGTAAACGTTCGTATGATATTTTAGTTAACAAAGTAAAATTACCACCTCAGGATATTATTTTTGACTTAAACATTTTCCCTGTTGGTACTGGTATTGACGAACATAAAATTAATGCGGTATCGTTTTTCGAAGCTACGAAATGGGTAAGAGAAAATTTACCTCACGCACATGTAAGTGGTGGCGTGAGTAATGTATCCTTCTCTTTCCGTGGTAACAACCACGTACGTGAAGCAATGCATTCTGTCTTTTTGTACCATGCTGTAAAAGCCGGTATGGACATGGGTATTGTAAATCCTTCCATGTTGGAGGTATACGATAATATCCCTAAAGAACTGCTTGAAAGAATTGAAGACGTAGTACTCAATAGAAGAGACGATGCTACCGAACGTTTATTGGACTTTGCTGAGTCTTCTAAAACTTCAGGTAAAGTTGCTGAAAAAGCAGACGAAGAATGGCGTAAAGGCTCGGTACAAGATCGTCTTACACACGCCCTCGTGCGGGGTAACGCCGACTTTGTTGAAATAGATGTAGAAGAAGCTCGTCACAATTATAAACGGACTATTGAGGTGATTGAAGGTCCATTGATGGTGGGGATGAATGTGGTGGGTGACTTGTTTGGTGCTGGAAAAATGTTCCTTCCTCAAGTGGTAAAAAGTGCCCGCGTAATGAAAAAGGCTGTAGCATATTTATTACCTTTTATAGATGAAGAAAAAAGAAAACTGGTTGAATTAGGAATTGTATCCGAAGATTCAAACAACGGAAAAATTTTAATGGCTACCGTAAAAGGTGATGTACACGATATCGGAAAAAATATCGTAGGCGTGGTAATGGCTTGTAACAATTACGAGATCATTGACCTTGGAGTAATGGTTTCCTGTGAAAAAATACTTGCGGCCGCAAAAGAGCACAACGTAAATGTTATTGGTCTAAGTGGACTAATAACTCCTTCTTTGGATGAAATGGTTTATGTGGCCAAAGAAATGGAACGTCAGGGATTCACAATTCCTCTATTAATTGGTGGTGCCACAACTTCACGTATTCATACTGCTGTAAAAATAGATCCGAATTATAGCGGTTCTGTTGTACACGTATTAGATGCTTCAAGAAGTGTACCTGTGGCTGGAAGTCTAATAGGCAAGGATACTCATGACGACTTTAAATTTAAGATCAAAGAAGAATACATAAAACTTCGTGAAGACCATGCCGGACGTAAGAAAGATAAAAATTTCATCTCTTACGAAAAGGCTTGTGAAAATAAAACCAAGGTCGACTGGAAGAAGACTAAAGTTAAAGAACCTACATTCATTGGCAATAAATACAATTATGATTTCCCTTTAGCTGAAATCGCAAAATACATCGACTGGACTCCTTTCTTCCAGACATGGGAATTGGCCGGAAGATATCCGAAAATTTTATCAGATGAAGTAGTAGGTGTTGAGGCAACTAAATTATTCAACGATGCGCAGAAAGTTTTGAAAGATGTAGTCGAGAAAAAATTACTTACAGCAAAAGGTGCTGTAGGACTATACCCAGCTATTAGAAAAGGCGAAGACGATATTCAATTATTTGCTGATAAGAATAGAAAAAAAGAAAAAGCGGTATTTCACAATTTACGTCAACAGGGTTTGAAAGGAAGTAATCTTCCGAATATTTCTCTAACAGATTTTATTGCTCCTCCAGAGTCTGGCATAAAAGATTTTATAGGTGGTTTTGCAGTGGCCATATTCGGCGCGGAAGAGCTCGCCAAAGAATATGAAAAAGATCATGACGACTACAACAGCATAATGATTAAAGCCATCTCTGATCGTTTGGCAGAGGCCTTTGCAGAATGTCTGCACGCTAAAGTACGAAGAGAACTCTGGGGTTATGCTAAGAATGAAAAACTAAGCAACGAAGATTTAATCAAAGAAGAGTATATCGGTATCCGTCCTGCGCCAGGCTACCCGGCTTGTCCAGATCATACGGAAAAACGCACTTTATTTAACCTCTTAGAAGTTGAGAAAAATATTGGTGTACTATTAACTGAAAACTACGCGATGTATCCAGCCTCTGCGGTGAGTGGTATGTATTATTCCCATCCTGATTCTAAATATTTTGGTTTGGGGAAAATAGAAAAAGATCAGGTGGTGGATTATGCTAAACGTAAGGAAATGCCGTTGGGGGTGATTGAGAGGTGGTTGGCGCCGAATTTGTCTTATGAATAGAAATAGTCAGAACCAGAATTTATTGGATTATAAGGTTTTTTTGATAAATAAAATATGCTATTCAAAGAACTGAAAATTGGTTTATCACCTGAAGAAACACTGAAACTTATTCCCGACCTGTCGATTCATCAACAAGGAAAAATTAGTTATGCGAGTCATCTTATTATTTTGAACAACAGAAGCTGTGATACAGGTCTGAACTTTGAAGATAATAAATTAACCAAGGTCGATGGTTTATTTCATGCTCCATGCACTAAAATTAATTTCAGTGATTTTGGAGTGATTTATCAAGAACTATTTAAGTGCAATACTGATTTATATGGCACATGCAATAAAGAAGAAATTTTTCATTCCGACTATTCTGCAATCGACACAACAACTTCACATGAGATTTTAAGTTCTGGTCATCCTGAATATAGATTCATAGATATAGCAAGGGCTTCATGGGAAAGACCTGAGCATAATTTCACCTCTTATCTCTTACTTAGTATTGAGCCATCATGGGACATTTATTTAAAGTTTGAAAATAAAAAATACAAACCCTGGAAATAATTAATAGACAATAAACCTTTTAATAAATGAAAGGTTTAGAATGCGAAGTAATTCATACCAGCTAATGGCAAAAAATCACAAACGCTACTCTGGCCCAGCCACCATAATTTATTCCTACATGAATGAGTTTGTGGTAGAATGTCCTAAATGTAAGAGGGAAGCTTTGGTTTCTGTTAGCAATCCTTATGATGTAAAAAAGGGGAAACTGGTTTGTTCCAATTGCAATTATTCAGAAGATTCTAAAGACCTTATAAGGTATAAAGCTATAGTAAAAATGAATTGTCATGACTGTGGGAGGCCTATTGACATTAGTATTACTAACAATACAGTTATGGTAAAATTATTGAATACCTCTTGCCCCCATTGCAACTGTGTCACTCCTGTAAAAC
>JANYCO010000637.1 GCA_025360235.1 Cytophagales bacterium | reverse complement strand
CAAAGCACTCATTCTTTCAGGATTCTGACGAACAAGTAACGAATATATTGGTTGTGGTTTAACTCCTAAAAAACGCTGGACTCCTTTCATAACTTCTAAAGGGTTTAGATCAAGTGCCTCATAGTCGATTTCATATACAGGAATGTTATAATTTTTCAAAACTACTTCCGTTTCATATTCTATTTCCCTGTAAAGTGTAAACGCCTTTACACAGTCATCCATAGAAAGTTGAAGTTGTTTATCTTCCACCGACAAATTAGTATTTCCGGTACTCGACCATTCCGAAGTTTTTTCAGCAATCTTCAAAGACACATATGTTCTTAGATAATTTTTTCTTTGAATTTTTACAACCTTAATTTTAAAATTAGAGACCAATTCAATTAAGGTATTTTTCTTTTCAGAATCTCCGATATATTCATAAAAATATTTAAAGCCTACAACTTTAATAAATTTTGAATAATTCTGAAACAATACTTTACCATCATTGGTATTTTTCAATGCTTCGTTTAATGATAAAATAGCAGAATGAGAATTCAAATAAGTATGTAATAGCGAAGTACCGGTTCTGGGATGACCAATAATTAAGAATGGTGTGTAGTTTTTATATTTAAAAAATGGAAGAAAATTTAGAAATTGCTTAACCTTAGCTTTGAAAAGGACTTGTAAGTAATTGGCACTGAAAATATTCATAGATGAAAATTAGTGAATTTGAAGGAAAGAAAAAAATCACTTCTTTTATCCATTACATCTTCAGCATTTTTATCGCCTCCCCTATACTCTCCACTGGCATCTTGCAAGTCTTATCAAAACAAACATAAATCATCGTCTTACCTTCTTCACTTTCTCTACCCTCTAGTATTGGTAAAGTAGCAGAGCTTAATTTTCCTGAGAGAATTTTATTTGGTAAATAGTTTTTATCAAACTCTTTTCGTCTTTCTAAAGAAGCTTCCCCTACTATAGCAATTTCTGCGGTTGGAACAGTCAGGTCTGCATACAAACAAGCCCAGTTGGATAAATAAGAAGGGTCTGTTTGCATTATCTTTTTTATTCTGGAAAGCATACTTTTCGCCAGATCAGTCCAGTCGTCTTTATAAAGAAACAATCCAAGCTTGTAAAGATTTCTAGCCATTGCAGAATTTGAGGCAGGAGTTACGTTATCAAACACCTCCTTTTTTCGGGCAATTAATTTCTCTGAATTGTCTGATGTAAAAAAGAACATTCCTTCCTTCTCATCATAAAAATGCTCTATAGTATAATTAGTAAGTGCGATTGCCTCATTAATCCATTGTTCATCAAAGGTAGCTTCGTAAAGTGAAATATAGCCGTCAGCAACAAATGTGTAATCTTCCAGATAGCCATCTAATGTTGCTTTTTCATTTTTATAATTATGAAACAATTTTTCACCAGACTTCATTTTAGTTTTAATAAAAGAAGCATTATCTAAAGCCAATTTTAAAAATTTTGGTTCGTCAAATAATCTGTAGGCATCCGCAAGACCTTTTAACATAAGACCATTCCACGAGGCAAGTATTTTATCGTCTAATCCAGGTCGGATTCTTTTGCTGCGCTCTTTTAATAATAATTCCTTCCATCCTATAACTTTAATTTGAAAAGAAACCAAGTCCAATTTATGTTTACTAATAAATGCTTCGTCTGATAAATTTTTGATTAAAATATTATAGTCGTGCTCCCAGTTTCCATCCAGAGTAACAGAATAATAATCACAAAATAAATTCAGATCATTTCCTAGAAGAGATTTCAATTCTGCGTAAGTCCATATGTAAAACTTACCTTCCACCCCCTCACTGTCGGCATCAAGTGCTGAATAGAACCCTCCCTCATGAGACGTCATTTCCCTCTCCAGCCATTCGATTGTTTCGTAAATAATTGTTTATATTTTTCTTCTTTTGTTATCTGATAAGCTTCCACATACAAACTCAACAACTGTCCGTTGTCATACAACATTTTCTCGAAGTGTGGTGCGAACCATTCTGTATCTGTAGAGTAGCGGGAGAAACCACCTCCAACCTGATCGTAGATACCTCCATAGGCCATTTTAGTAAGCGTAAGAGTAGCGTGACGTAAGGCCTCTTCATTTTTTGAAATACTATAATACCGAAGTAAAAAAGCATAAATAGAAGGCATAGGAAATTTAGGAGCTCTGTTTGTTCCTCCCATCTTTAAATCAAAAGAAGGTTTCATGATTGAAAACATTCTACCCAATTCTTCTTTCTTAAATTCTTTAGAAGCTTCAACCAAATTATATTTAACTACTTCACTCCTGCTCAACGTTTCTTTAAATCCTTCCGCTGACTTCTCAATATCTTCTCTGTGTTCTGCGAAGGCCTTACTAATTTGTCCCAGAAGATTCGCCCAATTAGCTGGTGGAAAATAAGTACCCCCATAAAAAGGTTTAGCATCCGGTGTAAGAAAAACATTCAATGGCCAGCCGCCAC
>JANYCO010000630.1 GCA_025360235.1 Cytophagales bacterium | reverse complement strand
GGGAGGCGGTGGTGATTAGCGGCAAAACCTTCCCGGTTACCCAAGTGAAGGCGATCGAAATTTGTATAGCAGGGAATACCCATTGAGGAACCGGGAAGGTTTCAGT
Source organism: Cytophagales bacterium (assembly GCA_025360235.1). Taxonomy (GTDB): domain Bacteria; phylum Bacteroidota; class Bacteroidia; order Cytophagales; family Cytophagaceae; genus JANYCO01. The sequence continues at coordinate 3,954 of JANYCO010000630.1, read as the reverse complement.
CGCTATTAGGGAGACCCATTAAGAAACTAGGAAGGTTTAGGGGTGGATGTTTGAGTTTTTCTCTTTTTCGAAAGTAACTTGAATATTTCCGTTTAACTGGCCAGAGAGAAAATCGTCAGTATTTATATGCAGAGAAACAAATACTATATCGATGGAATCTTTTCCCTCTTTATTATTTGCTTTTCTCAAAGTCATACCAATATCTTGAGATTGATGATTGTAATGAAAGAACAAAATTTCAGCGATGAGGGCGATAGATGCTTTCTTCGAGCGCAATTGATTATTTAGTATTTGGTATAGATCCGGTTCTAAAAAACTATTGTTAGGCTCATTATAATGTACACGCCAATAATAATCTTTAAAAAAATCCTGCGCATTTGGGTATAGTCTTATACCATTAGTTGTTTTTTCTAAAGCCTGTATTTTTTTGCGGTCTGATTCCTGTTCAATAAGGAGTTGTTTTTGGTAGACTTCCGCATTTTTAATTTCTCTGGATTTGTTTTCCGCATCCTTTTCTACAGTACTAAAATCATCTATTAAGTTTTCGTGCTTTAGTTTTAGATCCCAATACTTCTCTCCACTTACCATGTGCTTTCTACCCACCTCCATCTTTTTATCAATTTTTGTCCGCTTTACAAATTCCGAATACCAAAAAGTTAAATAATCTATCCATGGCAGAATGACTATATATAAAAAGGAAAAGAAAAGAGGAATCCAAAATAGATTGCACCAATTAAAATAATTTCCTTTATCAAGAAATGTAATAAGATCTAAATTGTTCCTGTCTTTCTTATCAAAAAGAAAAACCACCAGCCATATCTTCCAGTTGGATACAATCCATGAAATGGCAAAGGTGCTGTATAGAGGTGACCTAGCCCTTTCGGAGAGTGGTGTTAGGAAGGAATCTAGTTTTAGGTCTGTCATTATTATTCGAATTTAAGTTTGGGTAGCTCTTCCTCGATATTCACCATCTGTATACAATATTCCTCATTCAAAGGACTTAATAATTCAAATTTGAGGGAGTGAAAGCGGTCTGAAGTTAAATGAAGGCTCGAGGTTAGGAGAAATATTTTTAGTTGTATTGGAGAGTATGTATTTTGTTTATGGGTTTTGATGTGATGGGTTCTAATAGTTTTTCCAATTGTCCTCCTTCACTTGCATATCCTACAGTAATTTGTTCGGCAAGCTCAATCATCATTTTATTTCTTATTTCAGCAGTTTGTTCGGTTACCCGCATTGTATTTATATCGAAAGGAGAAATAATAAGTAATCGACCTTGTTGTAGAGGTTTTTCAAATTCAGGTTCTATGTTTTCTTTAAGACCTCTTGCTAATGCAACTATTATAGGTTGTTTCCCTTTTAGTAAGTAATGTAATACGTCTTTTTCTAATTGACTATGAAAACCGCTGATTATACAAACTCCTTTTTCTCTTTGTTCAATAGCCCAGTCATAACATTTTAATACCGTAGACGCAGGTATTTTGCGACTGCACAAGAAAGCAGTCTTAGATAGTTTCAAAAGATCAATATTTCCATGACTAGAAGTTATCATTGCTCGTTCTCGTTTTCTATATCTTTACTCATACGGTATTTGATGTCGTAATTGATTATAAAATCTAATTCTTGACTAGTAAAATTGTAATGTTTAGCAAGAGCAGTATCAATATCGTCAATGATTGATTTTGATTCACGAACGTTATATTGAGTATATTCAACAACATCAACTCCTTTATTCCTGTTCTCTTTGCGTTCTATCGAGTTTTTCTTTAAGTCTTTCATTAACTCTTTATTAAGTTGTGAAAGAGTTTTAATTAAAGGGTCATTAAATGAAATCTTAAAGTTGCCAATTTCGCGATTTACCATATGCCAAGTATCCGAATAAACTAACCAATACCAAAAAAATAAACTACTGTTCATTAATGCACAAGTGCTATCCGTCATTTCTTTATTATCGAAATAAAGAAATTGATATGTGCTTGAACGTTTGGGTTCGTTGTTCAGTTTAAAATTTGGTTCAAAATTTAAAATAACTTTATAGTATCTACCACCTGCGTTTCTATAATTCACGAAATACTTCCCCTTTTTCAACTGGTAATGATTAATTGACATATTCTGCCTTTCAAGTTTTTGTAAAATAGATTTCTCTATTTCCGTACCAATTTTTGGGAAACTTCCAGGACGAATGAAATCTGTAATTGAAGTATAATCTATTATTTGAAATAAAAAATCTCTATATGTTGCTGCCCATTTATTGTATGTTGATGAATGGATGTTTTTTACTTTATCATTGCTTAGCAGAGTAATAACTAACTGGACTTCTGCTCCACTAAATAGTTTACTCGGTCTTTCGGCATATAAACTATTCCAACAATTATATTTTCCAATCATTTTTTGATAATCAATCATTCTGTCTGTACAGATACTTGAAATGGGTATTATCATTCCGATTCTTGAAAATTTAGAAGAAATATTTAAGCCTCGCTCTATCACAAATGCATATAGGTTGCCACTTTTAATTGTTTTGTATCCATTTATTTTATATTTGATTTTAGAGTATTCAACATAAGGAGGATTACCTATTACTATATCAAAACCTCCTTTACCCTGTATACTCTCATAAAATTCTGCAAACCAATGAAAGGGTTGATAAGTTTCTAACCAAGTATTATATGGTATAGCATTGGTTTGTTTGTGTAAAATTTGATTCAATTCATGATTCAATTCTTTTAAACGATTATTTAGCTCCTCTTTAGCTTTTTTAAATTCTTTAAAGTCGTCGCCATAAGTTAATTGAATTTCTTTATATCTTTTAAAAGCGTTGGCTATAATATCACATTTTTCATTTATCCTTTCTTCTTCACCTTCAAAATTGAGTTGCCATTTTAAACCTTCTTTTAGCTCATTTTCCGTAGCGAAACCTACTAAAGTATTTTCAGATCTTATATTAAAATCAATATCAGGTAATGGTTCTATTCCTAAATTAGGTTTTCGGTAATCGGCTTCAACTGTAGATACTAATTTTAAAAACAAACGAAGTTTTGCTATTTCTACGGCTTCTTTCATAATATCAACACCATACAAATTTTGAAGTATAATGCTTTTATAAATGAAGTATTGTAAGTTTGGGTGTTGGGGATTTTTTACTTGTTTGAGCACCTTCTCAAAATCTTTGTATTTTTCTTTAGGTGCTTCAGAAACAAATTTATTCATTCGGTGTATGCAGCATTCATAGAGCGGTTCTAGGATGTTCATTGCTGCAAATAAAAATGCCCCAGAACCGCATGTTGGGTCAATAATTGTAACACTCTTAAGCGCTTCATAAAAGTATTTTAGAAAATTAGGATCGTTAGTATTTTCTATTGTATCTTGGACAAATTGGCGTATGTTTAGATTGTCGGTAATAAAATTATTAATGAATGCTATTTCACCTTTATCAATTTTATCTTTAAGTACTTTGTATCGATTTCTTCGGTCGATTACTTCACGCCATATTTCCGTTGATAAAGAATAATTGATAGGGGCAGAGTTATTCCAAGTATCCCGTTTATTTATGTCACTTATGCCATTTTCTATATCTTTTGGCAAAGGCAACTCTAATCCTTTTTTTATTGCATCATAAATATATTTATCATCACTTTGTTTTACCATTTGCCATAACTCTCCTTCAGAAGTAAAGGCTTTAGGATAATTGCGTTTTATTTCGTCAAATAGGAAAGGAAGAATACAATTTTTGCTGATGTAATCGGTTATATCTTCTTTCGTATAATAGGCACCCATGTCAGCCCTGTCGTTAATATATTTTTCGAAAATATATCCAATCACATCAGGATTAATGTCTTTACCAGTGGCTGCGACGCTTGTATCCAAGTGCCATTCATATTTGTCAAAAAAATCGAAAAGACTTTCAAAAGCTTTATCACTAATATCAATTTTCGGAATGGTTTTCTCTAACTC
>JANYCO010000592.1 GCA_025360235.1 Cytophagales bacterium | reverse complement strand
TAAAGTAGTTGATGGTTATGAAACCCGCTTTGGTATTCGAACGGTTCGCTTTGATCCGAACGAAGGTTTTTTTCTGAATGGAAAATCTTTAAAAATAGTGGGTACAAATAATCATCAGGATCATGCAGGTGTTGGAACGGCCATTCCTGATGCGCTTCAGGAATTTCGAATTCGTAGGTTAAAAGAAATGGGCTCGAATGCGATTCGTACTTCTCATAATCCTCCCACACCCGAATTTCTGGATGTGTGTGATCGCTTAGGTATGCTAGTGCTGGATGAAAACAGACTCATGGGAATTAACAAAGAACATTTCAATAATGTAGAACAATTTATAAAACGTGATCGTAACCATCCATCTGTTTTTCTTTGGTCGTTGGGAAATGAAGAATGGCATATAGAAGGAGATATTCGTGGTGCGAGAATGGCTAAGTCCATGCAAAATTTTGCAAAAAGACTGGACTCTTCGAGAGCCTTTACAATTGCTTGCAGTGGCGGTTGGGATACAGGCATTGGAATGGAAACAGAAGTGATGGGTTACAACTATCTTAAACAAGGAGATATTGATGTACATCATAAATTATTTCCTTGGCAGTCAAGTATTGGAACGGAGGAAAGTAATACAATTGGAACCAGAGGGATTTATAAAACAGAAGATTCAAAATGCTACTTAGCTTATCCAACTCAAACGGAACTTATTGCAGAGCGTGGCTGGAAGTTTTATGCCGAACGTCCTTTTTTGTCAGGAATATTTTACTGGACGGGTTTTGATTATAGAGGCGAACCTACACCATACGGTTGGCCTGCAGTAACTTCGCAATTTGGTGTCATTGATCTTTGTGGCTTTCCTAAAGATATTTTTTATTATATGAAATCCTGGTGGGGTAAAGAACCTGTATTGCATATTGCTACACATTGGAACAGATCTGAAAAAGAAGGACAAGAAATTACTGTATTTGTTTTCAGTAATTGTGATCAGGTTGAATTATATCTTAACAATAAAAGTCTTGGTAAAAAAGAAATGACCAGGAACGGACATCTTGATTGGAAAATTAAATTCAAGCCTGGAGTATTAATGGCTAAAGGATATAAAGCCGGAAAGGAAATTATTTCCCATAAAATTGAAACAACAGAAAATCCTGCTTCAATTGACCTTCTTGCAGATCGTACAGAAATACAAAATGGAGGGGAAGATCTTTCTGTAATTACAGTTCAGACAATAGATGCGAAAGGGTTGATTGTACCTATCGCTGACAATGAAATTAGTTTTTCCATAACAGGCCCTGGCAAAATAATAGGAGTTGGAAATGGTGATCCTTCCAGTCATGAATCAGAACAGTTTCATGATACTATAAAAACAGTAAAAATAATTAATCTAAAAGAGCGCACCGTAAATAATCTTGACAACCGACCTGAGACAGCATTGGGGTATGATGATTCTGGATGGATTCCTGCATTTGGAGTCCGACACAAAGATTGGACAGTATATGTGGATTCTCTACTAGTGGTAAGAGGAGAATTTACTTTACCTGTATTTACAGATCAGACCATACTAAATTTATTTACCAAAAGTATTGTAGAAAATCAATCTGTATATGTAAACGGCCGTTTATTAAGAGCGGGTATTAAAAGAGACGACACTACACAAACTTTTTTACTTGATCATTCTATTTTGAAAGCGGGTAAAAATGAATATGTTGTCGTTGGAAAACGATTTAAAAGAAGAAATCCTTGGGAAGAACCTAATGTAGATCCAGGTTTGGTGCAGCTCATTTGCCCTACTGTAGGATGGAAACGAAAATTATTTAACGGACTGGCTCAAATTATTGTTCAGTCGGGAAGTAAAAGAGGAGAGATACAATTGACCGCTACTTCTCCTGGCTTGAAACCAGCTGTTATTACTATTAAATCACGTTAAACCTGAAAATATTTTATAAATGTAAATTAATAAGTTATGAGAAAATTAAATTATTGGATTGCGGTTACTTTAGTTTTATTGACGTTAAGTTGTCAAAGTAGCAAATACGAAAAACAAGCCAATGGAATTATAATTCCTGTTGAGAAAAAGAAGGTTCGCCTTCAGGTAGTATCGAAAGATATTATCAGGGTCACAATTACACCTTTGGATTCTTTCTCTTCGGAAAAAAGTTTAATGGTGCTGGACTCGATCAAACCATTTACAGGGTGGACAGTAGAAGAAAAAGACGGTGTTGTATTAGTAAAAACTTCAAGTCTGACTGCTGAAGTTTCTTTAAAAACAGGAGAAGTTTCTTTTAAAGATTCATTAGGTGTTTCCTTATTGCAAGAAAAGAAAGGCGGTGGCTCAAGCTTTAAACCTGTTACTGCTGGTGGAAAAT
>JANYCO010000556.1 GCA_025360235.1 Cytophagales bacterium | reverse complement strand
AACATATACAGAATTTCCATTTGCTAATGTCGAGTTATTGTAAGTTGGAGAATTGCTTCCAACATTAATTCCGTTGACTTTCCATTGGTATGAAGGAGTAGTTCCTCCATTTGTTGGACTTGCAGTAAAAATGACATCAGTACCTGTACAAATAGCCGTTGAGGTAGCACTTATAGCAACAGATGTTGGTAATAAAGGATTAACAGTCATCGTAATTCCAGAACTTACTCCAGTAAGGGGGGATGCACAGATTGCATTAGAGGTTATTACAACAGTAACAATATTCCCATTTAATAACCCTGTAGTATTAAAGAAAGGAGAATTAAAGCCCACATTCGTTGCTCCAATTTTCCATTGATAAGATGGTGCTGTACCTCCGTTTGTCGGAGTGGCTGTAAAGCTAACGGAACTTCCCTGACAAATAGTAGTAGCAGTTGATGTAATGGAAACCGAAGGAATTAGAGTCGGGTTCACAGTCATAGTAATTCCCGAACTTGTAGCTGTAAGGGGTGAAGGACATGCATAGTTTGAAGTCATCACGACAGTAACAATATCGCCATTTGTTAAGGCATTGCTGCTAAAGGTTGCAGCATTTGTTCCAACATTAGTTGCTCCAATTTTCCATTGATAAGATGGGGAAAACCCTCCAAAAGTTGGGGTGGCTGTAAAGTTTACATTTCCTCCTGGACAGATTGTAGTGGCAGTTGAACTTACAATAACGGAAGGTGTAGCGGCTATACAAATATTTGCAATAAAGTAAGGTAAGGCCTTACTTATATTATAATATGCAATACCTGCACCAGTGTCGATAGGGATTATAGAACAATATTGGCCTACCTGACCTGGAATATCTATAGAAGCTGGCGCTCCCCAAGCAGCACCTGAAACATCTGTTGCATGTACATATTTTAAGTCGCGGTTGGTGCCATCATAATAAGAAATTGCGGGCATGCCGTTTACTACGGCAAGTGAATTATATTGTCCTACACTTCCTAAAACATCCACAGAAATTGGAGTAGTCCAGGTATCACCAGAAGCATCAGATGCAGAAACATATTTCAAATCAAAATTGGTAACATCATAATATGAAATAGCCGGATTTCCATTCACGATTTGAAGTGAAGTATATTGACCAACATTTCCTGTAACATCAATTGAAATTGGAGCGGCCCATGTGCTTCCTGCAACATCAGAAGCTCGTATATATTTCAGATCAAAATTGGTAACATCTAAGTACGAGATAGCTGGATTTCCATTTACGATTTGCAGAGAAGTAAACTGACCTACAGCACCTGTAATGTCAACAGAAATTGGGATAGCCCAAGTAGTGCCTGAAGCATCAGAAGCCCTAACATATTTTAAATCACCATTAGTTGCATCATAATATGAAATAGCTGGATTTCCATTCACGATTTGGAGGGAAGTAAACAAACCAACAGACCCGGTAACATCGATAGAAATTGGAGTCCCCCAGGTTGTGCCTAAAGCATCCAAAGCTCTGATATATTTTAAATCAAAATTAGTACCGTCATAATAAGAAATAGCAGGGTTTCCATTTACAATTTGAAGGGATGTATAAGACCCTACATTTCCTCCAACATCTATTGATATTGGGGAAGACCAAGTAATTCCTGAAGCATCAGTACCTCTTACATATTTTAAATCCTGGTTGGTTACATCGTAGTAAGAAATGGCCGGTTTCCCACTTACAATTTTAAGGGAATTATATTGTCCCGTAATTCCCGTAATATCAAAGGAGATAGGAGTTGCCCATGTATTACCAGCCACATCTGAAGATCGTATGTACTTTAAATTACCATTTGTAATATCATAATAGGAAATTGTAGGGTTGCCATTCACTATTTGAAGAGAAGTGTATTGTCCTATAGATCCTGTAACATCAATTGCAAATGGTATACCCCATGTGGAACCTGCAACATCTAATGCTGATACAAACTTTAAATCACTATTTGTCCCATCATAATAAGAAATAGAAGGATTTCCATTCACAACTTGAAGAGATGTAAATGTACCAACTGTCCCTGTTTGATCAACAGAAATTGGAAGTCCCCATGATGATCCGAAAGCATCTAATGCTGAAACATATTTTAAATCAAGATTTGTAACATCATAATAAGAAATAGCTGGGCTGCCATTCACTATTTGAAGAGAAGTATGTTGTCCTACAACACCTGCTGCATCAACAGAAATTGCTATCACCCAAGTTGCGCCTGAAACATCAGTAGCTTGCACGTATTTTAAATCCCCATTAGTTTGATCGTAGTAAGCAATTGCTGGATTTCCATTTACAATTTGTAAAGAAGTATATTGACCTACAATTCCCGTAAAGTCAAGAGTCTGAGAAGTACCCCAAATTGCACCTGTAGCATCTGTAGATCGAATATATTTTAAATCACCATTTGTTGCATCATAATATGAAATAGCAGGACTCCCGTTTACAACATGTAGAGATGTGTATTGTCCTACATTTCCCAAAACATCAACTGAAACAGGCAACGACCATGTGGTTCCGGCAGAATCTAATGCACGTACATATTTTAAGTCCAGGTTGGTAATATCATAATAAGAGATAGCAGGATATCCATTAATGATTGACAATGATGTAAACGTCCCAACATTTACATCGCTATCAACAAAAACTGGGGCGCCCCAGGCACTGCCATT